>NJBL01000056.1 GCA_005223145.1 bacterium (candidate division B38) B3_B38
TCTCCCTGCCCGGGGAGGGGGTTGCCCGGGGGGAGTTCTATCTGCTGCTGAAGAACCTCCTTGATGACCGGACGGTTAGCTTCTTCAACCTCAGGGAGCTTAACCCCCTCGGCTTCCCACGGAAGATTACGGCTGGGCTTTCCATCCTCTTTTAAGGAAGATGAGCCCCGATGAGATTTTTCTTTTCATCTTTGAATTTTCATCCAGAGTTTTCTTTTTTACTTTGAGAGATGAGAGCTTTTATTGCAGTGGATATTCCTTCGGATGTGAAGGATGCGATAGGCAAACTCCAGAGGAAGTTAATGAGGGAGGTTAAATCCTCAGTTAAATGGGTGGAGGTGGCTAATATTCATACAACCTTAAGGTTTCTGGGGGAAGTTCCGGAGGAGAAAATAGAGCAATTAAGCAAGGTGCTTCCCAAAGGGGGAAGGGGAATAGCACCCTTTAAAATAAACATTAAAGGTCTTGGGGCTTTTCCCAATCTCTCAAGACCCAGAGTTATCTGGGTGGGTATGCAGGCACAAGGGAACAGGATGGTGCAGCTTTATTCACAAATTGAGACCTTGGTGAGGGATTTGGGATTTACCGCAGAGAGGAGGGCTTTTAGCTCCCATTTGACTATCGGAAGAATCAAACAATTAAGAGACCAAAATGAGTGGGTGAACGCCATCGGGAAGCGACAGGAGCTATTTTTCGGGGAAGCAACTGTGGACTGCTTCTATCTTTTCCAGAGTATCTTAAAGCCCCAAGGACCAGAATATAGAAAGTTGAAGAAGTTCGATTTGCCCGGAGAGGGGTAGAGGAGGGGTGGCTATTTTGCTACAGTTTTCTCTGAGAACTGTGGCATATGCAACACAAAGTGATGAGAATATCATTTATTTGACAAAAGAGATTCAACGATAATCTATTGATAATAAAAATAATGGGGCATTATCCAATTTTTTGGTTATTATGGTATAATATTTGCTCTATATTTTTATAATTAAAGAAAGGAGAGTATGTTCAGGCAGAAGACGATCAGGAAAGAGGTTAGCTGTTCGGGTATCGGTCTTCATTCGGGCAAAGAGGTAAGCCTCAGGTTTAAGCCTGCAGGAGCCAATACCGGCATTATTTTCAAGAGGACCGATCTGAAAAGCTTCGCGGTAAAACCGCTGGTTAAGTTGCTCTCTAAAACCAGGTATGCGACTTCCATCCGCCGAGGCAATGTCTCTATCGAGACGGTAGAGCATCTATTAGCCACCCTTCATGTTCTGGGGATTGACAATTTGATAGTTGAGCTTGACTCCCCAGAGGTTCCCATTATGGATGGAAGTGCTGCTCCCTTTATCTATTTGCTCCACGAGGCAGAGATAAAAAACATCAACAGTTATCGCCGGGTGATCAAGATTAAAAAACCCATTAGAATTGAGTATAAGGGCAAGAGTATTGCCCTTTTACCCTCAGCGAGATTCAGGGTCACTTATACCATCGAGTTTGACCATCCTTTAATACGCAGGCAAAAGATAAGCTTACCGATTCGCCCCAAGACATTTGCCGATGAGTTAGCTCCTGCCCGCACCTTCGGCTTTCTGAAAGAGGTAGAGAAGATACGAAAGAACGGCTATGCCAAAGGGGGATCGCTGGACAACGCTATAATCATTGGCGAAAGCACCATTCTTAACAAAAGCCTCCGTTTTGAAAACGAGTTTGTCCGTCATAAAGCTCTGGATGCCATCGGAGACATTTCCTTTTTACGGCATCAATTGATAGGACACTTGGTGGCAGTAAAGGGGGGTCATTCCCTTCACATTGAGCTGGTGAAGAAGATTCTGCGGGAGAGGGAATGCTGGGAGTTCATTAGCCCACCTTCAATGGTACCAGTACCTGCCTTAAAAGCCCCAGCTTTATCCAAAGAAGGGGTCGGCTGGTCTAAAGCCTGAAAAGGTTTATCTTTCTGTGAGATAAAGCTACCCATCTCTTAAAATCCTCTTGTTTTTTGCTTTCTAATTGATTAGAATGAATTTGTTTAAAAGAGGGTTTTGTTATTGTTTTTCCTTGCCCGAAAGAGGGAGCTTTTGTCTTAAGTAGGATTAATGGCATGGAAAGTAGTGGAATAGGAAATAAGAGATATAAATTTCTGATATTAGGCGGCTTACTCCTTATTATCCTGACTTTAACAGCCGTAATCTATTACTTGCAGAGCAAACCCGCCTTCACCCCTCCCTACATTGCCAACACAGTTCTTATTTATGTAATCTTCAATGTAAACATCATTCTCGTCTTCGTCCTCCTTATCATCTTGTTCCGAAATATAATAAAGCTTTACATTGAACGGAAAAAACGGGTTCTGGGGTCTAAGTTTAAGACTAAACTGGTTATCAGCTTCATCGGTCTATCCCTTATTCCCATCATATTGCTCTTTCTTATAGCTTCTGATCTCATCCTGAAGAGTGTAGACCGATGGCTGAGCACTCCGGTCACCCGCATGACCGAATCTGCCTTGGAGATTGCCGAGGAGCATTTCCGCGATTATCAACAGCGGGCGCAGAAGTTCGCTCAGGATATCAGCACCTATGTAACCAAGGAGAATCTGCTGGAGAAGAAGTTCTGGCTGCAGGACCGCTTTCTTAAATCTTTGCTGAAAGATTCCCATCTGGATTTGGTAAACATCTATCTGGGGGAGGAGGAGTTGATTTCCCCCGTTGTCAATCCCTATATCCCCCTCGCTTTCTACCAGGATGTTCCCCCTGATTTTATAAAAAAAGCTCTGCAAGGGGAGGCATTTTATTTAAGGGAACCTATGGGGAATGGTCTATTGATTCGCAGTGGAGTTCCCATTTTCTCTTCGGTGTCGGACGGAAGACCGCTTGGGGTGGCCGTAGTTGGTTTTTATATCAGCCCCACCATCGCCATCAAAGCAGGGACTCTGCAAGGTGACCTGGAGGATCATCAGCAGACCCTTTTGCATAAAAAGGATATTAAGAGCTCTTTTCTTTTTCTCTTCTTAATGATAACTTTGGTGATAATCTTCTCGGCGGTCTGGTTAGGGCTATATTTATCTAAAGGGATCACCATACCCATCCAGAAGTTAGCCCAGGCGACCAGAGAGATCTCCGCCGGAAATTTAGATTATCGGATTCAAAGCCAGGCGGGGGATGAGATGGGTGTTCTCCTCGATTCCTTTAACATGATGACCCATGAGCTGAAGGCAAGCAAGCAGAAGATAGAGCAATCAAACATAGAGCTACAGCAGACCACCCTTGAGCTGGAGCGACGGGGGAGCTACATAGAAACGCTTTTGGAAAACATAACAGCTGGGATCATCTCTCTGAATAAAAATGGTGAACTCAGCACCATTAACCCTGCTGCCAGCACAATGCTCCATCTGGTTGGGAGAAACCTCATTGGAGTCAACTACAAAGATGTCTTTTCTGCACCTAATTTGCAGGAGGTCAGGGAGATTATCAAGAGGGTGAGGCAAACCCATGAACCCTTCCTGGAGATCGAGCTCACCCTGTCGGTAGACCAGAGAAAATCAACCTTCTCCTTTAACTTTATCACCCTTAAGGATAAGGAACAAAAATATCTTGGTCTGGTTATAGTGCTGGATGACCTGACCGAGCTGCTCCAAGCTCAAAAGATGGCTGCTTGGCGCGGTGTGGCGCGGCGGTTAGCTCATGAGATAAAAAATCCCCTCACCCCCATTCAACTGTCAGCCGAGAGGATAAGGAAAAAATACACTAAAAAAGAGGAGAATGGGAAGATTATAGATGAGTGCACCAGAACCATTATTCAAGAGGCAAATGCATTGAAGGCTCTGGTCGATGAATTCTCCCGGTTTGCACGGATGCCCGAGCCTAAGCCGGTCCTCTGCGACCTCCATCATATAATAGAGGATACCCTTTTTCTTTACGAGGGAAACACCAAAAAGATTAAGATAGAGAAGCGGTTCTCCCCTCAACTCCCCCAGGTTATGGCTGCCCCCGAACAGATGAAGCGGGTCTTCATCAACCTGATTGATAACGCCATAGAGGCGATGGACGAAGGTGGGAAGGTCGTCATCAGTTCCAGCTACAATCCCTCATCGCAGGTGGTGCAAATAATAGTCAGCGACCGGGGACATGGGGTCAATCCCGATGATAAGGATAAACTCTTTATGCCCTACTTCTCAACCAAGCCCAAGGGAACCGGTTTGGGGCTGTCTATTGTGAGCAGGATTATATCCGACCACCATGGTTCCGTACGAGTAGAAGAGAACTACCCCAGGGGGACTAAATTTATCATCGAGTTGCCCCTGCAGGGATAAGATCCTTAATTCCCACTATTTAGAGCGATGGCTAAAGATAAGATTTTAGTGGTGGACGATGAGGATGGAGTCTGCTCCTCACTCAGAGGTATTCTGGAAGACGAAGGCTTTGTAGTGGAGACCTGCTCCAGTGGAGAAGAGTGCCTGCGATTGACCAAAAAGGAGCTCTTCGACCTGGTGATGCTCGATGTCTGGCTTCCCCGCCTCGATGGGCTCCAGGTTTTAGAGAAACTCAAAGCTGGCAGTTACTCTGCGAGGATAATTATGATCTCCGGGCATGCCAATGTGGAGATGGCTGTCAGGGCGACCAAGCTGGGAGCTTTCGATTTTATCGAAAAACCCCTTTCCTTGGATAAGACCCTCCTCGTGATAAATAATGCCCTGAGGCAAAAAAGGCTGGAAGAAGAGAACCGGCTCCTGAAAGCAAAGTTAGAGGATAGGTATGCCATAATCGGGGAGAGCGAGGCTATGAAGAAGCTGAAGGAGCAGATTAAGATTGCCGCGCCCACCAACGGAAGGGTGCTGATCTTCGGAGAGAATGGCACTGGAAAGGAGTTGGTTGCCCGGGCTATACGCAGGGAGAGCTTGAGAGCATCAGCTCCCTTCATAGAAGTAAATTGTGCCGCCATACCCGATGAGCTCATCGAAAGCGAGCTTTTCGGTCATGTAAGGGGTTCCTTCACCGGGGCGATAACCGATAAAGTGGGTAAGTTCGAGCAGGCTGACGGAGGAACCCTTTTCCTGGACGAAGTGGGGGATATGAGCTATAAGACCCAATCCAAGGTCCTGCGAGTATTGGAGGAACAGCGGTTCGAACGAGTGGGGGGTGGGAAGCCTATAGAGGTTGACATCAGGGTTATCGCAGCTACTAATAAGAACCTTGAAGAGGAGATAAGAAAGGGGAATTTCAGGGATGACCTCTACTTCAGGTTAAATGTCATCCCATTATATGTCCCTCACTTACGGGAGCGGCTGGATGATTTGCCCCTTTTGGTATCCCACTTCCTGGAGCTTTTCTCTCGCGAATATGGGCAGAAACCTAAACAGGTGACCACCAAGGCCATCGAGCAGCTCCAGCAGTACAGTTGGCCCGGCAATGTCAGGGAGTTGAAGAATATGGTGGAGAGGCTAGTCATAATGGTTCCCTCCCATCAGATAAGCAGAGAGGCAGTCGAGATGGCTCTTATGGGTCGGGCTGAGGGAGAAAACAGGGAACTCTACTCCTTTACTTCCTTGAGAGAAGCCAGACACCACTTTGAGAGGGAGCTTATCCTTAGAAAGTTGAAGGAGAACAATTTCAACATCACACGAGCGGCAAAAGCCCTTCAGATAGACCGTACTGCCCTCCACCGGAGGATAAAAAGCCTCGGTTTAGAGCCCCTACGGGATAACCCCATCTCAAGGGATAGATAGCCCTCCTGTAATGCTCTCTTACTACTCTTCGGCGAGCCTGTTTTCAATTACCTGCGATGGGGAAAAGTTCTCTATCTGAAGGTAGTACTCAGCCGCCCCAAGCAAGGCATCGTTGGGCACTAATCCCACAATCTCGCTGCCCACAATGGTGACTCCGTAACGGCGAGCTTCAGCCCTTATAAGTTCAAAGACTCGATAAATAGGAGTCTTTTTGTAATTGACCAGGTTCATAGAGACCTGGACAAGCTTTCTCTCCTCCATAGTCATCCCCAGGGCTTTTACATACCGGAGTCCGCCTGAGATGTGCCGCACTGCCTTAGCGATGTTGGAGGCAACTTCGAGGTTGTCAGTCCCTAAATTCACATTATAAGCGATGAGGAACTCCCTGGCACCCACAGCCACCACCCCGGCGGTGGAGTGGACTTCAGCAGGACCACAATCAGGCTGCCACTCAGGGAGCTTTATCTTTTCAAAAAAACCCTCAAATTGACCCTTGCGGATTTTAGCTAAGTTGCGCCTCTCCTCTCTGGTGGCAGATTCCTCGTAAAAATATACAGGTATGTTGAACTTCTCGGCAATTTCCTCTCCAACCTCCTTGGACAGAGAGATACAATCATCCATAGTTACCCCTTTGATGGGGACAAAGGGGACCACATCGACCGCCCCCATGCGGGGATGCTCACCCTGGTGCTTGGTGAGGTCGATGTGTTCTACCGCCTTTTCAAAAAGGGCAAGGACGGCTCCCCTGAGGGAGTCCTGGTCCCCCATCATGGTGAGTACCGAACGGTTATGGTCAGGGTCGGAAGATATATCCAGCACCCTCACCCCTGGTACTTCCTTTACCCGGTTGACAATAGCCGAGATGACTTCCCCTCTCTGTCCCTCACTGAAGTTTGGCACCGACTCTATAATAGTTTTCAATCTAACCCTCCTTTAACCAATGAATAAAGCATTTCAAAACTGGAAGGTTATAATATCAGATAGTTCCTAAAGATGTCAATCATCATATATGCCTTTTTTATTGAATTGTCCCCTGCTTTCTGGTATTATAATAAACAAGGTTTCATCGTTAACCGTGGAGATTTTAAAGGAGAGGTATTTTCAATGAGATGTCCTGAGTGTGGGAAAGAGTGTGAAGATGGTACGATCGAATGCCCGGAATGTGGTACGGATTTGACTGAGTTGCTGAAAGAGCCTCCCAGCGAGGGTCCTAAACCGCCGGGCATATCCCCTCCCTATGGAGCTATATATAAGATGGAACCGGGAGGGGACGACAGGAAGGGTTTCTCCCCCGAGGATGAATCTTCGGCAACTCCCTCCATCCCTAAGGATTGGAAGGCGGAGTTAAGGGAGAGGCTGAAGAAGATTCAGGAGAGGAAAAGATTCCTCGCCGCCCAAGAGAAATCGCAGAAACAGGAAGAACAAGCCATGGTGGATGAGCCTCCGGAAGATGCTTCTAAGCAAAGAGAAAAGGAGATTCCTGAGGAGCTCCTCCTGGAGCGAGAAGAACCGGAAAGTGAAATAAAGAAAGATGTATCAGAGACACCACCACCAGGAAAAGAAAAGGAAGAGGCTCATCCCACCCTTTTCCCTTTAGAAGAGGAGAATCCCAAACCTTTAGAAGTTGAAAAGGAAGAGGTGAAGATTGAGCTGGATAGGATAATCGATGAGTATAAACCTCTTCCCCCCGAGCCGCCTCTCCCTTCCGCAAGGGAGGAGAAACTACCTCCTCCACCTCCTTTGGAAGAAAGAGAATACTATTTGGATGCCGAAGAGAGGGATATACTGACCAAGAGCCGTCTGCTGGCGGCTATATTTGACCTGCTGATACTGGGGATAATCGGAGTAGGGATTCTTTTCTCTTCAGTAAGGGTGCTCAATGTCAATTACCTTCAGCTCCTCCGCAATCTACCCATTCACTTTGCGGCTGTGTTTTTGCTCATTAGCATGGCTTACTATGTCTATTTCACAGGAAGCTCAGGGCAGACCATCGGAAAGATGATAATGAAAATTAGGGTGGTCTCTGAGGATGGAGGACGGGTAACCTTCTTTAAAGCCTGGCTGAGGTGGTTAGGGTACCTGATATCTGCGGCAATTCTCCTTTTAGGGTTTGTATGGATCGCTTTTAGCCCGAAGAACCAAGGCTGGCACGATAAGCTGGCAAGAACCAGGGTGGAGTTGGTAGCCTGACATGCCGTAAGTTTAAGTTTCCCCCTTTATTTTGAAAGAAGCATAAAATCTTAACCGTTCAATAAAAACCCCCATTCTCCCTTTTTCACAGAGAAAAAAGGCTACTTTCGTAGATGGGGGATGCACTATTCAACAGCAAAGAAAAGTTAAATTTCCCCTCTTTTCTTCTCCTCAAATAGGCTCTACAAATTCTTCCCCTCAGTTTATCTCCCCGATGTTGTCGCCGGACCATAGTACAGGGAGTTGAAAAGGAGCTTGAAGGTTCCGTGGGTTTGGGCGCGGTTCTGGGGGCGGAAACCGAACATAATGAGCTTCCCTTTGCCATAATCAGCTTCCACCAGCGCTGCTTTGTTAAATAGGGTCTTTTCCCCCAGAATCCAGCCGCTCATCAGTGGGCTTACATTGGGGTAGCTGACCACTACCTTTGGAGAAGAGGCGGAAGCTCCTTTTTCTGCAGGTCTCCCTTCCTTCGATTTGGGGGGCTCGAAGACGGGGCTGCGGGAGAACATAATAGTACCTGCTTTATCCATCCCGTAGGCGATGGGGTGAGTATTATCCACCTCAACTCTCAGAAGGGTGCCCGGGCAGAAGAATTCCTCCGGCTTAGCATCTCTCACAATGTTCTCCACCGGCACTTTGAAATAATCGATGGCTAAATTGGAGGAGGCATCGAAGGTTATCAGGGTCCCCCCTTCTCTGACAAACTGGATGAGATTGGCAAGCCCCCTGTTGCCGATGCCACCGGCGTATTGGGAGGGGACAACCCCTTCCGGGTAACCGTTGATGATGCTTCGGGGTGACATACTTGCCAGAAGGATGACATCGTAGTTTCTGTTCAGATTGCCGCTGCGTATTTCTTCATTATGGATGATGGAATAGGGGAACTCCCAGGTGTCAAATATCCACCGACACCACCCCTCATCTGCGTTGCCCCTCCAGGGTTGGTAAAGCCCCAGCTTAAGGGGTTTCAGCCTCAGGACATCGCGGGGAGGACTCCCTGCTGCCTGTATTTGAAGGTTGAATTCATTAGCCAGCGATTGCACCTTGCTGGTTATCCCCGCTCCCGAGACGATTATAGACCCGGCAGGATAGCTTTTACCCCCGGCAATGAAATCTTTAGCAGCCCAGGAGACCTTGAGCCCTTCCTTCAAAAGATGGTTTATGGCTCTAAAGCTATCGTTAACCCCGGGGTCTAAAATGTAGTAATTCCCCCTTCCGTGGACTCTGGCTGCTGGAGGTTTTGCTTTTTCTACAGGCTTTAGTTTCGCTTCAAAGGGGAAGGTTACCTCGATAGCCTCAACGCCCATCTGGTAGCTGAGGGTCCAGCCGGTAAGGTCGAAGGGAAACTCGGGCGGTCCATCCGGGTATTGCCTTCGGTCAGGGTAGACCTGAGGGCTCAGCATATCTTTAAGGAAGGGACGGTAGGGCTGGGACATCAGAATGACATAACTCCCGGCGGGATATTTTTTGTTCTCTACCTCGAAGGGCTCCTCAGCCTGGTGTATCTCTGCCCCATTGGCGATGAAGATGTTGAGCATCTTAGCAGCGGTGTTGGGGTCTTTCTGGGTCATAGGGACGATGTAGGCATAGGGGGCTTCGGTCTTCCCCTTGTTGATGGAGTTTTGCGCCATGCGATACATATTCTTCAAGTATATCTCTTTATGCTTGGCGGCAGACTCCAGAAAACCGATGCTTGCCCAATAGTTATATTCCACAATATCCCTCAGGCGCCACCATCCACCGGGCCACGGGCTGGGATAGTTCATCTGCTGATAATTGCCCATCTTGCCCAGCCCCCTGCTGTACCTCCCGGAGAGGTCTCTTATAGTCTGAAAAACGGGTGTGGCCAGCCTGGTGCTGGCAGACTCGGCAAGGAGGCTGACCACATTGTGCCACCAGGCGTTGGTGAAGGTCCCCGCCTGCCACCAGGCGCTCCAATTAGCATAATGGATGACCCCTATTAAGCCCTTTGATTCCATCAGGGTTCGGATATAGGCACCAGTCAGCTCGATCTCCCGGGTGACCAGGGGGTCGAGGGAGGGGTTGCGGGGGTCATACATGGGGGAAATGAAGAGGCGGGCATCGGAGTTCCCCATATGGTGCTGATCAAACAGCAGCTGGGGGAACCACTCTTGATAGAGGACTTTGGTCACATATTGAGTCTCCTTTTGAGTCAGCATGAAGCCATCGCGGTTGTTATCGTGTCCCACATAGTGGTGGTATAACCAGGGCATGGGGGCGGTTTCATAAGGGGTTCCCACATGCTGTCTGTACCAGTCAACCACCATTATATTGCCATCGGGATTGAAGCTGGGGACAAACAGGAAAATCACCTTATCCAAAATCTCATTGATGCGAGAAGAGTCCTCAGTAGCCATGGTGTAGCCCAGTTCGGGGGACATCTGGGTGGGACCGCACTCGCTGGCATGCATACTGCAGGTAATCATAGCGATGGTCTTCCCCTCCCTGGCCAAGCGGTCCGCCTCCTCCTCGGAGATTCTCCCCTTGGCGAGTTTTCTGGATATCTTTTTATACTTCTCAAGGTTAGCCAGATTCTCCGGCGAGGAGATGATAGCCATAATGAAGGGGTTGCCGAGGGTGGTCTTCCCCAACTCCAATACCTTCACCCGGTCGGAGTTGTCCGCCAGGAGCCGGAAATATTCAACAATATTTTCCCATCTGATCATCTTGAAGTCAGCCCCGGGCTTATGCCCAAAAAATTCCTCTGGGTTGGGAATGTCAGCCGGATGCGCATAGGCTATGCTTATCATGAAAATGAGGCTCATAACAGGGGATAAAAAATGTTTTAGCTTCATCTTATAGCTCCTTTGTCTCTACCTTCTGGTTAGTATTAAAAATCAAAATAACTTCTTTAAAAGGACCACACATTGAGCGTCTCCAAGATAGTGCCCTTTTGCCCTCAATTATATAAAATATATTGTATTAATCTCTGGGAAGATGTCAATATAATTTCGGGAATTAGTATGTATCTGGCGCTTTTTAGATATTTTTAGTTTTCTATGGCTAATAGAGGATAAGGGAGAGAAGAGGGCTATTTTGCTCTATGGAATTACCGAAGCAATTTATCTTTTAGCCCGATTTACGATAAGACCTCCTATGGCCGTCCGCCGCACCTCCTTTATTTGGAGTTGAAAAATAAAATCAAAAATAAAAAAAGGAGGGGGAAATACCCCCTCCTGTCGATTGCCTGAGATAGATTTGCTGCTCAGATTATCTTCCTTAGAAGGTCAACCGCACACCAAAACCGGCTATGATCGGCGAAAGGATTCGAGATGGATTGCCATAATAGGGACCAACAGTGGTAATCTGGCTTACCGTAGTGGAGGCATTGAAGACATTAAAGAGGTTGAACATCGCTTCCAGATTGAAGTTGCTGAAGTGGAAGATCTTTGAGGCTCTGATGTCCAGAATAGAAACAGTGGGATATCTATAGGTGCCACGGGGCTCCAAGGCGACAGAGAACGAGCCCTGATTCATACCAGTAACCCTGAACCGTCTGGTCAAGGGTTGGCCGGTGTAATATCTGTAATTGGCGCTCACGGTGAAATCTCTGGGGAAGAAGTAGGTCCCTATCAGCTTGAAGATGTTGGTTCTGTCTGATGGATGATACGCATCCTCGATATTGATGCGGTTATTGGGGTCGCTGGAATCTGAGAAGCCCCATCGGCTTTCCACATAGTACCCTTTGGACTGACCTCTGGTGTAACCAGCTATCAACTGCCAGCGGTTGGAGAACCTCTTCTTGGCGGTTAACTCAAACCCCTGGTATTTCTCATAGAACTCCGGTATGTTGGTGATTACCCGGTCGATCAAACCAATGGTTTCGGGAGTCTGATTATAAACGGTAATGGTCTTTCCTTCGGCAGCGATATCCACAGGTGTATAGCTTGCCAGTATGTTATTCCGACCCATCCAATTGGAGTTCTTTCGGTAATAGTAGGTGACGCTGAGGGCTAAGTCCTCCCCCACCTGGTGCTCAACACCTATGGACGCTTCATCCGATAAGGGTCGGGTGAGATTGGGATCCAACCGCACACCTACTCCGCCGAAGAAACTGACCGGAGCACTGAGCTCGTTCAGGTCAGCGAACAGGTCCCCGTTCAGGTCTGTCCATAATCTTACATCCCCTCCCAGAGCGTTGGGATTAAGGTTTTCGGGGAAGCGCGCCCCTTCTAACTGGGTGTATCTGCTGAAGCTGCCCTTTAAGGCTGTTCTTCCATTACCGAAGAGGTCGTAGCTGAATCCCAAGCGAGGAACTACATTCTTAAAGTTGGGGATATTTCTCACCTCAGAGAAGGAACGAGCGGAGTAGAATGTCCCTCCCGGACTGCTTTGAGCGGGGTTCCACCCTTCAAAGGCTTCGAATCTGACTCCCACATTGAAGGTCAGGCGATTGCCGATAGTAAAGGAGTCCTGGGCATAAAGGGCGAAGGTCTGATACTTGCTTCCCTGCTTCACCGGGGTGTTATAGGCCACTATATAAGCGGGGACACCGTCATAGAGGTGCATCACCATATCCCCATTGGACTTGTAATCGTACCCGTTCAGGCAGTTGGTATATTCAAAGCCGAATTTGAAGTCGTGACTCCCACCAAGGAGGTAGTCAGAAAAATAGGAGAGAGCAGCATTAAACTGATGCCTGGTGGCGATGTTCTTCATGTCGTATGAAGCAGCCCCCGTCATGGTAGAGCGCACATCATCTACTCGACAGTAATCATTGGGACCGACCTCTGGCTGATAGCTCATGGGGAAGATCAAGTGCTTGTATCCATAGCGCACATCAAGGAAGAGGTCTTTAAAGAAGATGGAGGTCCACTGACCCTGAATGATGTGGCATGGTTCAATCTGGCGGGTGGAAGCCTTCTCTTCAACAAAAGAAGCTCCCGCTCTTCGATAGAACCTGTTCTGGTAATTGAAGTAATACTGGGCCATGATCTTGTTGTTGGGGTTGAGCTGCGTGGTGACTTTACCCAATACATTGGTCTGGTGGTTGATATCAACCTCGGGAGAACCATCTGGGCGCCTAAGCCCCAGCATCTGGGTGTTGATGATATAGCGACGGTAGGAGGTGAAAAACCACATCTTGTTCTTCATTATCGGTCCGCCCAGATTGGCATTGAAGTCGGCTATCAGGTCTATCGGGTTGGCGGTTTCTATCCCTTGGGCTTTCAGTTCATCGGTAACATTGTTTCCCTGCAGTTTCCCAGGCTCATACAACAAGGTCGCCGCCCCATGGAATTCGTTTCCACCTGACTTGGTTATCATATTCATGTATAAGCCGCCTACACCAATCTCGGCTGGCGCAGCACTGGTCTGAATCTGCACCTCTTCGAAGCTGTCGTGGTCAAAATAGAAGGAAGTCGCGCTTCCGGGGCCGCCGGGCCAGTTCAGGCTGAGCCCGTTGATGCTGTAATCCTGCTGACTTTGAGAGCCATGAACGAACCCTGAACTCTGTTGGGCGCTCTCGGTACCACCGATGTTGTAACGGTCCATGACCACACCCGGAACCTGCTCTGCCACTACCCAGAGGTCTCTACCGCTGGGGATGTGCTCCAGAAGATTCTTGTCAAAAGAGGTTGAGCTGACATTGCTGGTGGTGTCCACTGCCGGTGCTTCACCAGTTACGGTAAGAACCTCTTCCAGAGCCGCTATGCCCATAACCACATCCACTTTGGCCACAAAGTAAGCACTTATTTTGATATCTTTCTTCTCAATTGGTCTAAAGCCCTCTAATTCAAACTTCACATCATAAGTTCCCGGTGGTAGCGCAATGAACTTGTAAACCCCGTATTCGGTGGACGTGGTGACATTTGTCCCGGTGATGAGAGCAGCGCTGGTGATAGTGACTGTCACCCCGGGTAGCATGGCGCCGGTTTCATCGGTGAGCCTGCCGGTGATGGTTCCCGTCTGCGTCTGACCAAAGATGAGACTACCGAAAGCAACCATCACAAGAAGAGAAAGCGGTACTATGAGTTTAAAATACCTCATACACCTATCCTCCATAAGTTAAAGGGTTAATATGGGTTTTTTGGGCAGGAGCCGAGCTTTCTCTACGATTTTGAACTCTGTTAAAGCTACATAGAGAAGGATAATGGAAATGGAGTACAGTACACATTCCCCCGCCTCATCGTAATACAAATAAACCTTTCCCACTATTTTTATAAAGCAAAATCAATGCCAATATTTTGAAATTATTTATAAAAATATAAATACAATTTCTGCAACAACTAACAAGTAAAGTGCAAGGAAATCCCCACTAAGCAGGGGGATAATAATCCAAATAATTGAACTATTATCCAAATATATGATTGCTTGATTCAAAATATTCTACCTCATATCCTGATAAAAATTGCCTTTACATCTCCTCTTTTCCATATTAAAATTCATAACAAGTAAGGTATGAGTAATTATCAGCATTTTTTGAAAGGAAGGTTGATGATGCGGGAAAGGGTAAAAGGTTGGTCTAAAAAGGTTATTTTCTTTGTTATATTAGGTTTATCTTTTCTCTTGCTAAATTGTTCTACAAAGCAAGAGGCTCAGCTAACCATCCCTCAGCTTCTCCAGATAAAATATCTTTCTCAGCCTGTCTGGTCACCTGATGGGGGGAAGATTGCTTTCATCTGGGATGACGGAGGAGTAAAGGACATATGGATGGTCTCTCTTTCCGATGGGAAGCTATCCAAAGTCTCCCATTCCAGAGGGGAGATAGGCAGACCGCTGTGGAGCCCCGATGGGAGAGAGCTTATCTATGTTCAGGAAGGAGGATTGTATTCATGGAAGGATTCTCAGCAGGAATCTGCTCCGGTGGAGGGCGCCCCTGAAGGTATCTCTTCAGATTTCGACATTTCCCCCGATGGAAGTGCTCTGGTCTTCTCCAAAAATGGAGATTTATGGCTCTTTTCTCTGCCAGATAAAAGGTCTTTTCAGCTCACTGCAGGCGGCAGGATGGAGTTTTCTCCCCGGTTTTCGCCCGATGGTAACAGAGTAGCCTTCGTCTCTTCGTCTCCACCGCAGCCAGTTTCTGAGGTTCCAGCGGAGCTCACCGGAACCAAGCTGGCTTTTCTATACTTCAGGCGCTCCTCTGCTGATGTAGGGATAATATCAACCTCCGGGGGCAATCCCATCTGGATAGCGCAGAGCGAGGAGAACGAGTTCTATCCGGTATGGTCCCCCGATAGCAGAATGCTGGCATTAGAAAGGAGAACCGAAGATTGCAAACATCGCGAGATATGGGTCAAGGATCTGGCTATGGGGGGTGAGCGGTTGGTATTTCAGGAGAGCACCGACAAGTGGATTTATGAGATGGGCAGAGGGCTCTCCTGGTCACCCGATAACAGCGCCATAGCCTTCCTTTCCGACCGCGACGGATGGGCGCATCTGTATACCGTTACCCCTGATGGGGAGAAGCTGTCCCAGCTCACCAGCGGGGAATACGAAGTGAGCTACCCTGCCTGGTCTCCCGATGGCAGCCAGATAGCGTTCACCTCTAACCGGGAGAGCCTTATGGAGAGGAACATATGGGTGGTGCCGTCAGGAGGAGGCGAAGCGCAGCAGGTGACCTCAATAAGAGGGACCAATATGCATCCCCTGTGGTCGTCCGATGGGGAGAGCATAGCCTTTTTGCACTCCGGACCCTATGCCATCTTAGACCTTTGGGTTACACCCCTTTCATCCCCCGAACAACCCCGGCAGCTTACCAGCGCCATGCCCCCATCTATCAGCAAAGAGGCACTGACACCTCCCGAATTCTTATATTATGAAAGCGAGGACGGTTTAAAGGTACCTGCCTTCCTGTTCAAGCCCAAAGGTTTCGATGAGAAAAAGAGATACCCTGCTGTTATCTGGATTCATGGGGATGGCGTGTTGCAGAATCGTTATGGCTGGCATCCTTCCAAGCATTATGGCGTGTACTACGCCTTCCACCAGTATCTCCTTCATAAAGGGTATGTGGTTCTGGCGGTCGATTATCGGGGGAGCATAGGCTACGGGCGAGAGTTCATGCACGGGCACTATATGGATTTGGGAGGAAAAGACTGCGACGATGTGATAAAGGGTGCGGAGTATCTCCGCTCGTTAGATTTTGTAGACCCCCATCGGATAGGAGTCTGGGGGCTGAGCTATGGGGGATTTCTCACCCTTCAGGCTATAATTAAAAAACCCGATATGTTTCGGGCAGCGATAGATGTGGCCGGGGTGACCGATTGGACTGATTGGGCGAAAGACCCCGATGGCTGGTGGATACGGGGGAGAATGGGACTCCCGGAGGAGCATCAGGAGCTTTACCATAGCACTGCTCCCATTAACTTTGTGGAAAAGATTAACACGCCCCTCCTGGTTTTGCACGGAACCGCTGATTTCAATGTCCCCTTCTACGAGTCAGTACGAATGGTCAATGCCCTGGTTGAGTATAAGAAGAACTTTGAGTTGATGGTTTAGCCCGGTGAGGTGCACTACTTCGCCTGGAATCCCACCTG
>NJBL01000057.1 GCA_005223145.1 bacterium (candidate division B38) B3_B38
ATCTGACAGGCTGCGTCGGGGTGCTGCAGGAGGTATAGTACCTTCTCTGCCATCGCCTCCGGGTTACGGGGAGGAACCAGAAAACCGTCCTCACCATCTCTTATCACCTCTGCATTTCCATCGACCCTGGTGGCCACCACCGGCTTCCTCATAGCGTGAGCCATAGGGAGCACCGTGGGCATCTCCTTCCACAGGGAGGTGAGCACCATCACCTGGCACAGGGCGATTATCCGGGGGATATCCCACCGCCAGCCGGTGAGAATTACCCGACCCTCGAGACCCAGTTGCCTCATCAGCCGCTCAATCTTCCCCCTCATCTCCCCATCCCCCACCAGGAGGAATCTTGACTCCGGTAGACGCTGCACTACCTTCCCCGCCAGGTGAATAAAATCGAGGGGGGCTTTCTGGGGTTTGAAGCAGGCAATCATCCCCACCACCTTCTCCCCAGGATTAATCCCCAACCTCCCCCTCTCCCCTTCCACATCTACTTTTGCCTCCGTAAATTGGACGAGTGGTATCCCGGGGGTAACCTGGGAGTAATTGCCCCGGCGGAAAAGCCGGTGCTTCTTTCCCTGCTCGGCATTCGCTCGGGAGTCGACGAAGAAATGGGTGGTTATCCTGGATGTGAGCTTTTCAATCAATAAAAAGAGCCACCTCTGCCGCCGCGGCATAAAACTGCTGAAGGCGAAGCCATGAACCGAGTGGATTCTGATGGGAACACCAGCCAGGTAAGCTGCCCATCGACCGATGACCCCGGCTTTGGAGCAGTGGGTATGGACGATGTTCACCTTTTCTGAGCGCAATATCCTCCATATCTTGAGCAGAGCTATGAGGTCTCTCACCGGGGATATCTCCCTTATCATTGACGGTACAAGAAAAACCTGAAGGTCGTCAATCTGCAGCGCCTCCCCCAAAAGCATCCCCTGGGAGGAGGTTATCAGACCCGGGCTGAAGAGCTCCCGATCAAGACTGGATAAAGTTTGCAGGGTGACCCGCTGAGCACCCCCCAGCTCCAGCTTGGTGATGATGTGAAAGACCTTTATTCTTTTATCTGAGCCTCTATTCATAACAGAGTGCACCGAGCTTTTTTATAGTGTCATATCAATCCTCTTCAGAAACAATCCCGCCAGCAACCCTCCCGTCACCAGGGAAAGAACTATAAGGGAAGCTGCCAGATTGCTGCTAACCACCATCATCCCAATTCCCGCTACTCCCAGGATAAGACATATAAGGTAGCTTAATACAACTGTCTGGCGTATGCTGAACCTCCACATCCGAAGCCGCAGAGCAAAGTGGTCGGGGCTGCCAAAGAAGACCGGTATGCCTCTAAGTTTTCGGACATACATCACAAAGAGGGTATCAAAAATAGGAAGCCCGAGGATGACCACCGGCACCAGGCAGGCAGCCACATTATTTTCGGTATAAGTGCCGATCATAGCCAGGGTCCCGAGCATCAGACCGATAAACAAGCTCCCGGTGTCCCCCATATATATGGTAGCCGGCTGAAAGTTGTATCGCAGGAATCCCAGAAGGCTTCCTGCCAGAGCGATGGTCAGGGCGGCTATGGCCATCCTGCCATTCATCAGAGCGATCACAAATAACACACCCGCAGATATAAAGCCAATCCCCGGCGAGAGCCCATCCATAATGTCGATTACATTAAAAGCATTGGTAATGGCTACCAGCCACAGCACTGACAGGGGAATGCTCACATAAACAGGGACGAAGGTGAGCTTGATATATATTCCCGCCCGAACAAGCACCACCGCTGCCAGAATCTGCCCCAGGATCTTAATCTTTGGCTCCAGCACGCCGAAATCGTCTACCAACCCCAGGATGATGACTATCGTTCCTCCTAACAGTATTCCCAGAGTCTCGCGAGAGAATTCAAAGATGAGCGCCAGGGTTATGAGAAAAGATAGATAAATCGCCAAACCTCCCAGGTAGGCAACTGGCTTCTTCTGAGTTTTCAATTTGCCATCAGCCTTGTCCACGATGCCAAACTTGTAAGCTGCCTTTCTCACCATGGGAGTGAGATAGTAGCAGAGGGAAAAGCTCAAGAGAAAGGTGAAAAAAAAGGTTAGCAGCGGCATTTCATTCCTCTCAGAGGTCAACCTCCTCCAGAGGTGTCCGTATCCCCTCCCTTAACCTGAGCAGACATCATTTTCTTCAATATTTCCCTTAGACATCTTCGCTTCCGGAAAGCAGCCTTAAAATAGGGACCAGCCGTGAAGAGCTTCCCCACCACCCTGGGATCAGCCATCAACATATAGAGGCAAAGAAGGGTATCAAAACCCAAGATATAGGGGAGGGACAGAAGGGTCTTCCCCCATCGGTCGTTTTTAATTATAGTGAGGTAACGGTTTTTCACTATGTGAAATTTAATCTCCGTGGGTCGCTGGGAGAGTTGCGAGAAACGCGCCAGCCAGCCTCCCCCCTTCTGGCTGCCACCCCTGTAATGATAAACGACCGCATCGGGCACATAATACCCCCGCCAGCCCAGCAGGTTCGCCCTCCAGCCAACATCAAGGTCTTCGTAGAAGGCGAAGAAATCCTCATCCAGAAACTCCCCATTCAGCCTAACCGCCTCTACCATCTCCCTCTTGTAGAGGGCTACAGCCCCGCAGACCGAGAAGACATAGCCCTCCTGGTTATGCTGACCCCTGTCAGCCTCGTTATAGCCCCGCTCTATTGCCCGGCGGGAGCGGGAGATGAATTGTCCGGTGGAGTCGATGGTGCGGCGGTCAAAACGGAGAATCTTGCCAGTGACCATCCCGATCCGCGGGCTTATCTTAAAAGCAGGGAGCGCTTTCTCAAGCCAATCCCTTTCTAACAGGACATCGGGGTTGATAAAAAGAAGCCACTTCCCCCGAGATTGCTGCAGTCCCAGGTTCCCTGCTCGGGCAAAGCCGAGGTTCCGGGAACCTTCTATCAACCTTGCTTCCGGAAATTTCTCCCTGACAAGGTCTGCTGAGCCATCTTCTGAGCCATTATCCACTACAATTAGCTCCCACTCCTGGTAGGTCTGCTCCCGGACTGACCTCAGGCACTCCCCTAAAAACTTAATAGATTCCCAGCTAACTACGATAATGGAGACCATACCCTTCATCCCTGTTTACCTCAGCCATTCCCTGATGTATCTATTAGATACTACTGTATGAGCCTTTATCACCTGTCGCTTCCTCCATATATCGGGAAGAGCCTGAAAAACCTCCTTTAGCCCTCGCCAGACCAGCCGGTTGGTAAAAAACAGATAGACGAGGCGAGCTGCATCGTAAGGTATCCACCAGGGAGATGTCAGCAGGACATTGACCAGGCTGTCGTTTTTAAGCATCAGCAGGTAGCGGTTTTTGAAGGAGAGATACTGTCTGAACTTGGACCCGTGCTCAGAGCTCCCTCGTAAATGATAGCAAACCGCCGAAGGGACGAATCCCCCCTTCCAGCCGTAGAGCTGCGCCCGCCAGCTGATGTCGAAATCCTCCCCCAGAAAGAAGAAGTGGTCATCGAAGTATTCCCCATCTATGGAAATATCCTCCAACATCGCCCTCCGATAAAATCCGGCACCTGCGCAGACGCCAAAGACCCCCCTATCCCCGTTATACTGCCTTCGGTCCTTCTGCTCCGTTCCCCGGTCGTAAAATCTGCGGCTTTTAGAAAGGATAAGACCGGTGGAGTCCAGGGTAACCTTATCCTGGCGGAGCATCTTACCGGAAAGCATTCCCATGCGACGGTCGCCCCCTTCCATCGTCTCCACCATACTCTGAAGGAAGCCCTTATCGAGCACCACATCGGCGTTGAGAGTGAGAATATAGTCCCCGCCAGATAAACTTATTCCCCGGTTATTTGCCCGGCAGAATCCCTCATTCTTCCTGTTCCTGACCAGAACCACCTCAGGATAATCCTCCTTGATAATGGATGTGGTCTGGTCCCGGGAGCCGTTATCAACGACGATAACCTCAAAGTCTTTGAAGGTCTGCTGGCGAAGGGCATCAAGGCATTGGCGAATAAACACTTCCACATTCCAGGTGACCAGAATGACCGAGACTTTCATCTCTTATTCTCCCGGTGTAAGCGCCGCCTGTAATCCAACTCCCTCCCCATACGCCTCACGGCTTTTCTCAAAGCTGTCCAACCTCCATATCGGGCGCGGGCGCTCTTGAAGAGCCTCCCCATTCCCTCCTCTCGCATCTTCCTGACCAATATCATATGGTCTCTGACCTCGGAAGCGAGATTGAATACTTCCTCAATCTCCTCCTTGGGGTAATCGGGATAGCTCACCACGGCGTTGGCGCCCCCGTCAAAGCGACTCCAATTCTGCTTTAGCAGGAAGCCCCGCTCTTCAGCCCAGTAGTAAAAGGGTGTGCCCGGCTGGGGAGTGGTGATGGAAACCTGCAGACCGTCCAGCAGCCCATCCCTGACCAGCCTCTTGATTAGACCTATGGTCTTCATATCCTCTCCCCGGGTAGACATAGGCGCTCCTATAATGAAAGTCCCGTAAGTCTTCAATCCTACCTCTTTGGCGAGGCTCAGGCTGGTATAAACTCTGCGGAGGTCTATGGGCTTCTTTATGGCGCTGGCTACCACCTCACTGGCGGTTTCTATTCCTACCCTTATCTTGTAGTAGCCGGCGTCTGCCATGGCCTGGAGCATCTCCCGGTCGAGGGTCCAGTAGCCGCACATCGCATTGTAGCGGAGGTTATCAAGACCTTCCTTGGAAATAGCCCTGGTGAGCTCCATGATAAAGCCCTTATTGGCGTTATGCTCCTCCTCATCAAAAAAGACCCCCTCCATCCGGGGATACTTCTGCTTGAGGTATTTTATCTCGGCAACCACATCCTCCACTCTTCTGCCACGCCAGCGTGGGTGACCATAGTAAATATTTCGCGCAACACAGAAAGTGCAGGACATGGGGCAGCCCCTGGAGGCGTAGGCTTGTATCTCCACATAGTCGCAGTTGGGCTCCCCCGGAATGGCGTAGTCCAGACGGCTGACATCGTCATCCTCGGGATAGGGCAGTTGGTTCACATCGAGCAGAGGGCGTCTCCCGTTGGGATAAAGCCCCGGTATCTGGTCGGAGGGAAGCCCCTTAATAAGGTCCACAACGGTAAGCTCGTATTCGCCAATGCATATGTAATCAGCTCCTTGATGAAGGAGCTCCTCGGGAAAGGCGGTGGCGTGCTGCCCTGCCAGAACAATCCTGGTGCCCAGCTCCTCTTTTACCCTGAGGGCGAGGGCGAAGTCATCCCTGATGGTGCGAGATGAGGGCTCCATCACCAGCCATTGGGGCTTCTCTTTAATAATGGACTGGAGGTAGTGCTCCAGGTTAAGCTTCTTCAGACACCCATCGATAAACTTGACCTCAGCATCGGTCTTCCGCTTGAGAAGGGATGAGAGATAAGCCAGCTCCCAGGGGTAATAGGTAAACCAATCCATCTCATCCTCCACCCCTACCGACCACCGGCTGGGGGAATGGATGATATATTTCCCCCGGCTATCAATGCCCACCGAGTTGGCGATGACTACCTTTGTCAAGCTCTCCACCTTTTCCGGGACTAAATTCCATCCAAAATTTATCCATTGGCTAAAAGATATACCAGCTCCACTCCCTGCAGGGGCGACAGAGCTCCCCCCATATACGCTCCTTATGGAGATTTCTTATACTTGCCATCCCTTCCCCGTGCCATATATCGGAGAGGCCTTGGCGGCGAAGATCACCCACCACTCCCTTTCCATCCAGGTCCCGGCAACAGATGGTCACCTCGCCTGTCCAGTAGACCACCAGGTTCCGCCACAGCAAAGGGCAGGGATATCGGCGAAAAAAGGTGGGGTGGGAGGTGGGATTATGAACCATTCCTGCGAAGGTGTCAAAGGGAGCAATATAGACCTCATCGGCTTTCCCACTCCAGAACCTGCAGTATTCCTCAAGCTCTGCTTCCGTCTCCTCCATACAGATGCTCTGGAGGGTGATGCGAGGGAGGACTTTTCTCCGCTCCTTTTTTCGCTCAATGAAATTGATGATGTTCCCTTTTACTTCTTCAAAGTTGGCTCCCCGGCGGAGCTTACTATAGGTCTGGGGTGAGGCGCCATCAAAACTGATTATCATAGAGTCGAGCTCCGAATCAAGGAGTTCCTCAGCCAGCTTCCCCTTAAGCTCGGTGGCGTTGGTGCTCAGATGCACATTGCCTACCCCAACTGCTTTAGCATAGCGGACCATCTCTGGCAGTTTGGGATGGAGGAGAGGCTCGCCGAATAAGTGGAGAGCCAGAACCTCCACCTTATTGTGTGTGCACTCATCGGCTATGCGCTGAAAGAGACCGAAGTCCATATCTCCCACTGCTCGGTTCATACTGGGACGGGGACACATCTGGCATCTCAGGTTGCATCGATTGGTCTCCTCAACAATAACCACCGGAGGGAAGCGATGGCTGCGCTTGTTCCTACCCAGGATAATAAGCCTCCGCATTAGGCGGTTATGGTGGAAGGCATACTCCCCTGCCCTGTATAAAGACCTCTTTATAGCTCCCTTGCTCATAGGTCAGAAAAAACCTTCCTGTAATAGGTCTGATAGATCACATCCCAGCGATATTTGGCAACCGCCTCCTCTCTCCCTTGCTCCCCTAATTCCCTCCTCAACTCAGGCTCTTCTATCAGCTTTGCCAGTTTGCCAGCCAGGTCTTCAGGGTCTCCCGGTGTGAACAGCAGACCGCTCACTCCATCCCTGACCACCTCCTTCAGCCCTCCGATATCCGAGGCAACCAGGGGCTTACCCGAAGCCATCGCCTCTACAGCGACTATTCCCTGCGGCTCGGGCCAGATGGAAGGCACCACACAGATGTCAGCCTTTCGGTATATCTCTGCCAGCTGAGAAGGGGGGAGCCAGCCCAGGGGGCGGATGAAATCCTCCGGGAAGCGGCGGTGGCTGGTCACCATAAGGTTTATTCTGTAGCCTCTGCGTATAAGCTTATGACAGGCAGTCTTCAGAACAGGGAATCCTTTATAAGGGTCATCAACACCACCCACCATAAGCAACCCTACCTCTTCTTTGCTGTCATGCTCAGGGGCGGGGGCGAACAGTTCGGTGTCCACCCCCGAAGGAACAACCCAGACCCTGGGGTTAAACTCCTCAATTCTCTCCTTTATAGAGTGATTGTATACTATGACCTGGGCTGCCTGCCGAAGAGCCCTTATCACCACCTCTCGGAAGCGGGGCAACACCGCCAGAGAGAGAAGAAACTCCTGAGCGAAAACCCGGTTATGATGGCGGATAATCCACCACAGAGTACAGAGCTTGCACCCCCCTGCAGAGAGTAAGGAGTCCCTCAGATGGTCTCGCTGGCATACTCTCCCCCAGCGGTGGAAATACCCCTTCCCCTTGGTGCACAGAAGCTCATGGGCATATAGCCGCAGCACCAGCGGGTATTCCTGCAGTGCATGTACCAGATAGGGCTTCAGATACCAGCCGTCAGCCAGAAAGACTACATCAGGGCGGAAGCTGTCAACCTCTCTGCTGAACCTCCGGGGTGCCTCCTGCCAGTTGAAGCTCCAGGGAGTGAACTCCACCCGAGAGACCTGCAAGGGGAAGCCGGGAGCAATCTTACAGCGGTTGAATACTTTAGATTTAAAAGCAGGAATGAAGAGCCTCACCTCGTGCTCCTCTGCCAGGCGGGAGCCAATCTGCAGCACATCGATGCTCGCTCCCCCGTGGGGAGGGTAGTTGATAACCAGGTCTATGAGTGCAATCTTAGCCATTTTTTCCTCGCGTGGTGCCTCTCCAGAGATTTTTAACAGAGCGGGCAATCCCCCAGCCGATAACCACCAGCAGCATAAAAAGATAGCTGAAGGGTCCTTTGACCGTGGCATCTGCCAGCAGCCTGAGAAAAAGGGCGCCCCAACCGGGGAGGGTACACCTTATCCATCGCTCATCGTCAAACAGATAGATATACCTCTCCTCCCCCCCCATCAGCATCGCCAATGAGTAAAACCTCAGCCCCCTTTGGGGGACAACGACTACCGAATGGCTCTGTCGCCAGAGTCCATTGAGAAACTTAAACCTTCCCATCAGTCTGCGCAAAGGATTGTTTGACGGATTCCTGTAATAAATATGCACCTGCGCCACCCGGGGGTAGTCAACGAGCACCTCCCTTTGAGGCTGAAAGGAGAGGGCAAGGTCTATTTTGCTTTGAGGAAATCGCCTGTTTACTCCTTTTAAAAATCGCCTCAGCTGTGAGCTTTCATTGAAAAATGCGATAACAGCCCCCTCATCCACCGGGCTGCTTAAGTCTTTGTAATCAGGTCTCTTCATTTGTCTTTTCAGGCAAAAATGGAGGGATAATAGGTATCCACAATTGTATCCCAATCATATAGCTCTTCTGCCCTCTTCCTTCCCGCCTTTCCCATAGACTCTCTCAGCTTCTCGCTCCGGCATAGGGTCTCCAGCCTATCAGCCATGGTCTGGTAGTCCATCGGCTCTACCAGAAATCCGGTAGCCCCCTCCTCCACAATCTCCTGCAATCCTCCCACCCGGGAAGCAACCACCGGCAGACCACACGCCATTGCCTCCACTGCCACCATGCCAAAGGGCTCCTCCCATACGGAGGGTACTACGGCGATGTCCGACTGAAGGAGCTCCTGGATAAGAGCCTCGTGGGTAAGCCACCCCAAAGGCTTTATCCATGGTTCCCTGAAGGGGCGCTGCGTAGTAACCAGAAGCTGGAAGTCTATCTTCCTCTCCCGCAGAATTTTACCCGCCTTGATCAGCACGGGCAGCCCCTTGCGTTTGTCATTGGCTCTGCCGGAGAACACTATCCTGACTCCCTTCGGGGAGGATGGCTTGTTCCACTTGCCGAAAGGGAATCTGGATATATCCACCCCTCCGGGGATGACCACCACCCTGGGGCAATAACCATCCAGCAACTTTTTAATATTTTTGTTATAGACGATGGCTACCTGGCACTTCCTCAGGGCATCAACCACCCTACGATAGTATCCCGGATAGAAGCTCCTGCCCACTACAAACTCGTGGCTCCAGAGCTCGTATCTCCCGGTGAGAAGGGGTTTCCCCATTGCATAGAGGGAGCAAAGGAGACACCTGATGGGGTGGGTCAGGTAGCTCCGGTTGCATCTCTTCTTGTAGCGGAAGTATTCGTAATATTTAAAACAAATAAGCTCGTAGGTATAAAAGCGGGCGATTATGGGGTAGTCCTTGAAGGCTTCTATAAGATAAGGTTTGAGGAAGGTGCTATCCCCTAAAAAAATATAATCGGGCTTGAATTGGTCAACCTCCTGCCGGAAGCGCTGGGGTAGGTGTTGCCGGTGGAAGGTAGCGGAATCAAATTTAATGAGCTTGAAAGGGAAGTCGAGCCCCTCTCCCCGCACTCTCCCCCGGGGCCAGATGTCGGTGAAGTGGGGGACAAAAAGGGAGACCTGATGACCTCTCTGCTGCAGCCGGTTGAATGTCTCTCTCAGGTCGGTACAGGCACCACCATGGGGGGGCCAGTGAAACATCAGATCAACTACCGCAATCTTTGCCATGGATTGACCACTATCTCCGCCTGACATCCGACAGGAGATTCTTCCTGGTTATCCTGACAATGGACAGGTAATGCAAAATCTCCCGCTTGCGGGCGGGAGGAACCCTCACATCTTTCTCCTTTATCGGATAATCTGTGTAATATATCGCCGAGCGTATAAGACCAAGCTGAGCAAAGATGTAAACCGCATAGGCGGTCAGCCTTAAGCTCTTGGTCAATGGGATGTTCAGGTATTCTGAAAGATGCAATGCTATCTGGCGCACAGTAAGGCTCCCGTCGCACTTTTTGAAGAAGGGGAAGAGGAATCGCCAGACATCGTAGAGCTTGGTGGCGAGCTCCTCCTGAGAGCTGTTGCCGGGGAAGGCAGTCCAGAATCCGGTCCGCACCGCATCGAGAAAGATGAAGTAGTGCTCCTCATTGAGCCTCTGGACGGTGCGCATAGGGATATCGTTGAGCAAGGAATAGGGAATGGAGTTGATCCGATGATGGTATCGGTCCTCAGCATCTTCTATCAGCTGAAGGCAAAGATCGTCAATCTCTTCGTAGAAACGGGTTCCCGGATAAGCAGTGGCAAACTGCCCTATATAAAGGGGATACGGGAAGGGGTGGAAGTAATCGAACCACTGGTAGCCCTCCTGGGCGCAATCAAGAAACTCCTTCTGGAGATAATAGCCAACTATGGTCTCCCCGGGATTAAAAGCCATACAGGTGTACAGGGGCTTGAGCCCTGCCGCCCTCAGGTTCTTGATTGCCTCGCGGCTGGCTCCAATTGCTTGATTCTTATGGATATGGATGAAGGTATCCGGATTGGCGCTCTCCAGACCTATCTCCACCCCAATGCAGCCCGCCTCCCTCATGAGGGGAAGCAGGTCTCGGTTGCGGTTGACATGCTCTGCCCGGTCAAGGCAGACCCACTGAATCCCCAGCTTCTCCTCAACAATCAGGCGGCAGACCTCCTCAACATAGCGGGGGTTGAGGGTGAAGTTGTCATCCCAGAAGTGGAACTTCTTTATCCCATAGCGGTCGATTACCATTTTCATCTCATCGATGATGTTTCGGGCGGAGCGAAAACGGACTTTCTTCTGCCACAAGATAGGGGAGGCGCAGAACGAGCACTCGTAGGGGCATCCCCGGGAGCCGACAATCGGCATCCGCTCCCCTCCTACCACATGGAGGGGCATATTATACTCCTCAATGGGGAGAAGGTGATAAGCGGGGAAGGGAAGCTGGTCTATGTTCTTGAGCAAGGGGCGGGGAGGATTGGCAATTACTTTCCCATCCTCCTTATAGGCAACTCCCGCAATATCCTTTACCGGATTGCCTTTAGAGAGAGCCTGCACCAGCTCAACGAAGCTCTGCTCTCCCTCGAATCGGATGCAGTAGTCGGCGCTTTTCAAGGCATCCTCGGGCTGGAGGGTGGGATGGACACCACCATGGACGATTATGGTCTGAGGACTCATCGATCTGATGGCATGGCTGAGGTTCTCAGCAAACTGAGCCTGCACGGTCCAATAGGAGAATCCTACTATGTCCCATTTGTCCCTGGCAATAGCTTTTACTACCTGATGATAGGTCAGGCTCTGGCATTGGGCATCGAGGACACCCACATTGACCTCCGGCATCTCTTTCAGCAGATAGGAAGCGATATAGGCAATCCCCAGTGGGATGATGCGCTTATGGCGGCGGTTTGCCGGTAGCGGTAGCTGGAGCAAAAGGACGCTGTATCGTGAGGTGTTCTCTCCCGGGTACTGCATCTTCAGAATCGGCTCTCTTCCCTCAAGGAGCAGGTCTCGAAGTGCGGCAGTCTCTGGGATACGCAGCATCCATAGCACTGCGCTCCTGAACCAATAGCCGAAGGAGGTATCCCTTATCCTCTTCCACAGAGCTTTCTGTTTAGCACGCTCAAGCAACCTAATGGCACCCTTCTTGCTCATTCTCATCTCTCCTTATGATGTCACATCTCCCTTCGGATGGCTATTTGATATAGCCGAGCGCTTTTAATTTCCCTTTGAGCTCCTCATCAACCCCCGAAGTAACGGGCTTCCTATCGGATGTCCAGGAGGGAGTCCGATAAGAGCTGACATAGGCGACGGAATGCTGGCGGATAAGCGAAGGCTCCATAATCTCAGTCAGCACATCACCATCCATATCCATCCCCGAAGGGAGCCCTAAAAGGTAAAGGATGGTGGGAGCGATGTCATATATTCTGGCCTGCCGTATAGGGTGATTTCTTAAAATCCCATTCCCCCAGACGATAATTACTCCCTCTTCGCGGGCGTAGTGCTCCCCGCTCATCCCGCGGGAAAAAATAAAATTGCTGCACGCCCAGGGCTGGGGAGACATAAGAAGGGAGTCGTCAACGGAGGCCTGATTGTTGAACACCAGCATCAGGTCAGCCTCCATCCCCTCACCCTCCCCTGATAAGCGGTGGAGCACCTTTTTAAAGAGCCGCTTCCCGCTGGCAGTGGTCAGCTGCTGCAATCGGTGAGTAACTTCCTCGAGGACTTTCTCATAGTCTGCCTGCTTCACCATCCCCTGAGGCTCTCGCCCTTGCAGGTTGAGATAGAGCCTCCGCTTATAATCCCAGGGGGTAGAGGAATCGTAGACCACGGTATTTGCCCAATCTATCTGGCGATGGTCGCTGAAGAAATACTCCTCCTCGGCAGAAACTCTGCTCCAATCGACTTCTTCTGAGGCGTGAACCAGCAGACCCATCTTTGCCAGCAGCAGATTGAGGTCGATGGCCTTGGGGTCGAGGGTGTCAAGTCCAAAGCCGTGGTCTGAAAGTATGAAGAGCACTGTGCTATCGTCCATTAACCTTATAAACTCCCCAATAATGCGGTCTATCCAACGGTAATAGCTGGTGATTATGCTCCCGAATCTCCTCTGCTCCCGGGAGGCGGGGTGGAGATTCTCCTCCAGCGAGGGAGTATCAAGGTGTCTCCAGAAATAGTGCGAGGCGATATCGGTTCCCTTGAAGTATATAGCGAAGAGGTCGGGCTGGAACTCCCGGAAAAGGGATAGTCCGATGGAACAGGCATTGGCATCCTCCCGGAAATAGCTTTTCAGGAAATAGAGGCGATAGTTGTCGACATACTCGCTGGAGCTGCGGGGCAATTCCCTGAAGTTGGGGTCAATCTGAAAGGGGGCGATCTGGCGGAACATTCTGTCGGCCGTCTCCTCGGATAGCAGGCTGAGCCTCTCTCCCAGCTCAGAGGGATACACAGTCCCCTTTATTCGGTAGGCGAACCTCTGGGAGACTACAAAACCCCGCACTTCCTCGGCAGGCCAGGTTGCCCACCAATTCACTACTCCGACCCTCTTTCCGCTCCACTGTGAGATGATATTCCACAGTGCAGGCTCTTTCCTCAGGTTGCTGCTTATAAGATTGCTTTTAGAAGAACCCGCCTCCTTTACGATGAAGTCCTGAATCCTGTGTTTTTCTCTGCTCTTGCCGGTGGCGATAGAGGTCCATATAGCAGGAGAGAGGCAAGGGGTTTGGGAGATGAGCTTCCCATGGGCTCCCCCATCCATCAATCTCTTAATGGTTGGCAGCTCTCCCTTATCCACCATGGGGAGGATGACATCCCAGGTGATACCATCCACACCCAGGATGACCACCTTCAGGTCGCTTCGGGTAGCCATTTCGGGCACATCTCTCAGGTGAACCACCTCCTTCCGCTCAAGCTCCGGTGATCGTGCTTCCCTGACACTTATCAGGATGAGCAGGTGGAGGGCTATCACCAAGCCGATAAAAATGGCTATCTTGTGATCCTCACCCATTCTTCTCATCCCTCTGAAATCATCTTCCTGATGAAACCCTTGTTTATTCCGCTTCGATTATTATTCTCCCCTTAAAAATGGGATACCTCCCCCTCTGGTAGATGGTGGAATCGGGGTTGTTGACCTGGAGTAACTGCAATACCCTGGAGTTATTGACAAAATCGGTGTTCAGTGCCAAAGGGATAAAGCTTGTATAGTTGCCATCCAGCACTATGGTTATTCCCGGCAGTTGGAAGGAGTCTCCTCTAACTCCCTTCACCCCTATCATGTTTCCAGCCTTGCTGAGATGGTTGAGCTGAATCCACTCCACCTCAGTCGAGTCAATGGGGGAGAACTCACCCTCCTCAAAGGGTGTAAACCACCGGGAGTAGCTATCCTGTAAAAGGAGGCTCAGGTGGAACTCCTTGATACTGGTCTCATTCAGGCATTCCATCTCCACTTCCCAGTAGATAGTACGGTGGTCCTCAATCTTCAGCCTCCAGTGCTGCACAACGGGAAGACGCCTCCACTTACCGTTGACTACAATCTCGTTAGAGGGCGAGGGTTCCTTATTCCAGATAGCCTGCGAGGAATCGTGCCATATCTCATGGGCAAAGATAGAGGAGTATAAGCCCGCCGCCCGGGTGAGTTCCTTGTTGTCCAGATAGATGCTGATTCGCCCATTATGAAAGACCAGGCTCAGAGGCTTCTCCTCGGCAACTACAATCCCCCTCTGCCGGCTCATAGTGAGGAAATATCGCTGGATAACCTGTCTGGACCCTCCCCTCTCTATAAGCCTTCCCTTATGGAGGAGGATGACCCGGTCACAGAGCCTGCGCACAGCGTTCATATCGTGAGATACAAACACCAGGGTGGCCCCTCTCCGCTTCATCTCCTCAATCTTCTCATAGCACTTCCCTTGAAAAGCCTCGTCCCCAACCGCTAACACCTCGTCCACCAACAAGATATCGCAATCCACATGAGCGGCAATGGCAAAGCCCAACCTCACCTTCATCCCCGAGGAGTAATTCTTGAGGGGCGTGTCAATAAACCTCTCCAGCTCGGCAAACTCGACAATCTGATGGTAAACCTTGCTAATCTTTTCCCTGGAGATACCCAGTATAGAGGCGTTGAGATAGATGTTCTCTCTTCCGGTCAGCTCCTCATGGAAGCCAGCACCCAGCTCCAGCAGAGCGGATATCTTTCCTCTGACTGATACCTCCCCTTCATCGGGCTGGTAGATTCCTGCCAGTATTTTCAGCAGAGTGGTCTTCCCCGACCCGTTCTCGCCTATTATCCCCATGGTCTCTCCCTTCTCCACCTGGGAGCTCACCCCTCGAAGCGCCCAGAAATCTTTATAGCGATATCTCCCCCGAATGAGGTTGAACAGGGACTCCTTCAAGGTAGCCTCCCGCTCCTCCTGAAGGCGAAACATTACCCCCACATTTCTGAGCTCAATCACCTTCGACATCTCACACCCTCTTTACCATCGCATTTTCCCGACGATAGAAGAAGATAAATCCACCGACCATAATCGCCAGAGAGATAGCTACCGCTATAAATATGAACCTCAGCGGAGGAAGGGGGAGATTCATAATCACTTTGCGATATATGGATACTAAAACAGCCATGGGATTCAGCAGATAGATGCCCAAAAACCGCCGGGGAACCATCTCCAGTGGATAAAATATAGGAGTGGCATAAAACAAAAGATTAAGGGCAAATTTCAGCAAAAAAGCGATATCGTTGAAAAAGACATTCAGGTGAGCAACAAAAAGTGAGAGCCCCCCGGTCAACAGCACCTGAACAACTATCACCACCGGTAACCATAGCAGCGCCCAGCTTAGCTTAACCCGGAGGATGAGAATCAGGGGGATAAACACCAGCAGACTCAGAAAGAAGTTTATCAGATTGGATAATATAGCGGAGAGGGGGAAAATCTCCCTGGGAAAATAGACCTTCTTTATCAGATTGCTGTTCCCCGATATAGAGACCACCGCCCCCAGCAGGGAGGATTGGAAAAAGCCCCAGGGTAATAGGGCTGTCAGGAGGAAAACAGGGTAGTTCTCCACCTGAAGACGAACAATAAAAGAGAAGATGATGATGAACAAGAGGGCAGTAAGCAAGGGGTCGACCAGAGACCACAAATACCCCAGCACAGAGTTCTTGTATTTGACCTTGAGGTCTCTTATGACCAGGTTCCTGATTAAATCTTTATATCGGAAAATCTCTCTAATCTTGGCTATCAATTCCTCTCTCGCACCTCTGCCAGGAATTCCCCTTCAACCTTTCCTCTTAACTTTCTGGCAAAAATAGGCTCTGCTTAAGCAGCTCTTAAAGAATGACTTGCTGATAAACTACAAACCTCTCCTCTACCAAAAACCTTCTGGAATTACATAAAAATTATAACATAATTGCCACAAATTCACAAATCCCTCTTCGCAACCCCTGCTATACCAGCCCCCTGTTTCGCAGCTCCTGAGCGGCGATATCAAACTTATCCCTTGCCTCTGCTTCTCTGGACCATTCAATAAGCTCTTTCATCCCATCCTCAAAGCTCACTTTTGGCTGAAAGCCCAGTATCCGCTTGATGTTACTAATGTCGGCAAAGCAATGCCTTATGTCCCCCTTGCGGTATTTATTGGCTATCTGGGGTGTTAGGGCTTTTCCATAGAGCTTGACCAGCACCTCTGC
>NJBL01000058.1 GCA_005223145.1 bacterium (candidate division B38) B3_B38
GCTGTCCCCAGCAATATTATGGTTGTTCTGCTCAATAGCTTCACTCTTTAGAATCCCTCTTCTTCAGTTAAAAAGGCCTATAATCATATCATAAATATCGGTAATATGGAGGTCTTCTTTGTTCACTTTCTCCCCGGAGAAGAAAAAAGCGTTGTCCCAGGTGTGCATACCCTGAAGATTAGAGCGCCCGAAGACCTCCCTCTCCTTGACCGACCCCTTCATATCATACCCGTAGCGGGACAAGACCACCAGGTCGGGACCCATACCAACCCAGGGACCGGAATACAACTCCTCCCCCAGAAACACCTTCTCCACTACGCGCTCCCCTTGATGCTGGAGCCCCTCCAGTTTACGCCGAATTTCCTCTCTGAGGGTGGCTGCTTCATTTTCACCCACCTCCCCCCGAGGGAACCTTCCTTTGCGGTTAAGGTATATCCTGTTGGGGTCAAGGGCGAAGGCCACTGTCTCCTCCCCTATATCCTCCACCGAGGAGGGCTGCGATACCCTGAAATTCAGATACCCTTCCTCCCTCAGCCAGCAGTTAAGGTAGACCTCCTGCCTGATACCGGTGAAGCCGTGGTCTGAGAGGATGAAGAACCGCCCCTGCCCGTCGGTTAAACGGCTAAATCTCTCATAGAGCTGCCCCACCAGCCGGTCGACCTTCTGGTAATATTTTATGATGAGCTGATGATAGGGATGGCTTTCGTCCTCTATCCCCTCCCAGACGAAGTGGTGCAGGCGGTCGGTGCCGGTGACCACCAGCTGGAGATAGTCCCACTCCTCCTCCCAGAGGTGGTCAACAATCCTCTGGCGAGCTTTTAGGGTTCGGTCCAGCTCCCGGAACAGGAAGTCATGGTCCTGGCGTGCTCTCATGGTATCGATGTCTATCTGGTAGTTTAGTCGTCTGAGCTTCGGCAGATACGAAACCGGTGCCACGGCTTTCTCCAGCTCGATGGCGACAAACCCGGAAATCAACACCCCGTTAATCGGAGAGGCGGGGTAAGTAGCCGGCTGATTAATCACCATGCACCGCTTGCCCTGCTCGCCCAGCTTATCCCAGATGGTGGGGGCTTTGAGGTCTTTAAATGATGGGAAGCGAAGGTGGTAGCTTTGGGGCTTCAGGTCGACAAAGCCGAATATCCCGTGAGTGCCGGGGTTGGTCCCGGTCATAAAGCTGGTCCAGCTGACGGAGGATATCTCAGGCAGGGGAACCTTCATCTTACGGAGGCACCCCCCCTCAATAATCTCGGCAATGGAGGGCATTAATCCCTGACTGGTGAACCTGGTGAGAAGCTCGTAAGGAACTCCATCCAGCCCTAAAACGAAGACCCGCTTTTTCCTCTTTCTCCTGAAGAGAGTCATTGGCTGGTTGCCCTTTTAGATATATCCAAGAGCTCGGAGCCGCTCTTTAATCTTCTCCTCCTCTTCCTTGGTATACTCCTCCCTCTCCTCGGGTGGGATGTATCCCATAAGCTCGAGGGTGCGGATTATCTTCTCCACACTCTGCTCCTCCGTCTCCTTATCGGTCTCCACGATGACCTCGGGCTTCAGGGGTTCCTCGTAGGGGGCGGATACACCGGTGAAGTTCTTGATCTCGCCCCTCTCTGCTTTAGCATACATCCCTTTTACATCACGCTTCTTCAGTTCCTCAAGGGAGCACTTGCAGTACACTTCGACAAATCGTCCTATGAGCCGACGGTTCTCATCTCTTATCTGGCGATAGGGGGAGATAGCAGCGCCTATGGCAACCACATCGTTGCGAGTCAGCAGATTGCAGACAAAGCCTATCCTGCGGATATTGATGTCCCGGTCCTCTTGCGAGAAGCCCAACCCTTTGCTCAGATTGGTGCGTACCACATCACCATCCAGCACCTCGACCTTCATTCCCCGCTCCAGAAGCATTTCCTCCACTTTTTCAGCCAGGGACGATTTCCCCGAGCAGGGCAAACCGGTAAACCATATGGTAAAGCCCTTCATGCCTTATCCTCCTCTGTTAAATGATGGAATTCCCTATCATCTCAGGGGGAATCTCTATTTCAAAATACTGCAAAATTGAGGGCGCGATATCGTAAATGGAATAGACCTCCTCCTTCGCCTTAATCTCTTTTCCGGGTATATACCAGATAATGATGCCATCCTCGGCGTGGTTGGCGTCGTCGGGACCGGTATCGTTTTCGTAGAGATAGACAGAGCCAATCCCCACCGAGCCAGCGGAGCGCCAGTCTAAGTTTCCCAGATAGACGACCAGGTCCGGTGGAATATTCTTGCACTCACGGTAGGTCTCCTCGGGGAGGAAGACTCTGGTGTTGATGCACTTCCCCTCCTCGTCCTCCAGCGCCTCCAGCTTGGCTTTGATTTCCTGCCGGAAGCTCTCATACTCCTGGGGAGGAATCACCCCCTGCGGCTCGCGCCCTTTCACATTGAAGAATATCCGACAATAGTATCCACCCTCCCCCCAGACCCTGGTCTTCTCCCAGTCAATCATATCCATGCGAAGGCGCATTTGGGCGGTAGGCTTATCTTTCAGGGTCAGATAACCCTCCTGCTGAAGCCATTCGTTTATGCATATCGCCCCTTCCATCCTCTTGACCCCGTGGTCGGAAACCACCATCACCGAGGTATCGTCCGATACCAGCTCCAGCACCCTCCCCACCTGTTTATCTATCTCCCGGTAGTATTCGAAGATGACCTCTTCATATTTATTTCCGGGCTCATAAAGACGATGCCCTTTATCAAAAAATCGCCAGAAGCCGTGGTGGATGCGGTCAATCCCCATTTCCACCACCATAGCAAAATGGTAAAAATCCTTTTTCAGGAAGTGGCGAAAAGCTTTGAACCGCCTTTCAGTCATCAGGTAAACCTGCTGGAGGAGTTCGTCCTTGAGGTCGGTGCGGAAATTCTCCACATCGATTATATAATCCCCATCGGCTGTCGCATCCAGCTCCCCCTTAATCTCATCGGGATAGGTGTATTGAACATCCTTATTGGGGGTGAGGAAGCAGCCGACCATTATCCCGTTGAGGGGCTTGGGGGGGTAGATCTGGGGGACGGCGAAGACCAGCGAGCTCATCCGGCGGCGGGAGAGGTAGTTCCAGATGGTCTTGGCTTTCACATAGTTAGCGTTGGCAAAGTAAAGGTCCTCATAGCCGTAACTCTTCCGATTTCTGAACCCGTAGAAGCCGAGCATTCCTGGGTCCTGGGAGGTCATCATTGAAGTCCAGGCGGGCACGGTAATAGGGGGAATGGTGGAGCGGAGTTTCCCATAGAAACCCCGTTCCATAAGACCCTTGAGGTTGGGGAGGTAGTCCTTCCATTCTCCAAAAACGAGCTGAGGCGTAGCGCAATCAAGACCGAGAACCAGGAGCCTCTTCTCCATTTACTTCTCCTTATCTGGCTTTGTACCCATGCTCTCCATCAGTATTTTAGCTACTTCCGGTCGGCTGAACTGTGGAGGTGGCAATTTCCCCTCTTTAAGCATCTCCCGCACCTTGGTCCCGCTGAAAACAATATGGAACTGGCTGTCGTGGGGGCAGGTCTTGATAGAGGCCATACTGCCGCATTTTTTGCAATAGAAGGCGTGGTCGAAGAACAGAGGGGTAATATCCATCTCATAGGGGTCAAACTCCCTGAAAATATAGTGAGCATCATAGGGTCCATAATAAGAGCCCACGCCGGCGTGGTCACGACCCACAATGAAGTGGGTGCAACCGTAGTTTTTCCGCAATATAGCGTGCCAAATTGCCTCCCGGGGACCTGCATAGCGCATTGCCGCCGGGAATATGGAAAGGACCACTCTGGTGGAAGGATAATAGTTCTCCAGCAATACCTGATAGCAGCTCATCCTTACCTCGGCAGGTATATCATCCTTCTTGGTTTCACCCATAAGGGGGTGGATTAAAATGGCATCCACTATCTCCAGGGCACACTTCTGCAGGTATTCGTGAGCCCGGTGGATGGGGTTTCGGGTCTGGAAAGCAGCTACCAGTTCCCACCCTTTGGTCTTGAACAGCACCCTTGTTTCTATAGGGTCCAGACGGAATTCATTGAACTTTGTATGCTGAGAGCGGTTGACCAGGCTGACCTCCCCTCCGAGGTAGACATCACCTATGGTCTTTAGATAGCCCACCCCAGGGTGGGAGAGGTCAGTAGTGAGGAGAACCTTCTCCGCCTCCTTCTCCTTGTCTACTCTATACTTCTCCTCCAGATGGAGGACGCCGAGAAAATGGTTTTCGCTATCGTAGAGAGCAACTGGAGAACCCTCCTTGTACTCCTCCCCCTCTCCACTTTTAACAGCAAGGGTGATGGGGATGGTCCAGGGGAGTCCCTTTGCCAGACGCTTCAGGTCGAGGACACTGATGTAATCCTCCCGGGGCATAAACCCCTCTAAGGGACTCATAGCACCGGTTGCTATCATCTCCAGATCGCACAACTCCCTCTGGTTCAAAACCAGCTTGGGCATGGAATGAGAGATTTCTTCTAATTGCTCCTTCTCACTTCCGGTTACTATGCGATTGATCAATCGGCCGCCATGGGGCTTTATCATTAGTCTCTCCTTAGAAAGAATTTTTTGCCAATCTTTTAAAAAAGAAGTATGAGGCTCAAAGCTTCCCTTTCAAACGCTAAATCTAACAAAAGTTTTGCTTAATCCTCAACTATCTCCCCTCCACCTACGGTTGGATGATAATAAAAAAATTAAAAAACTGCCCACCGAAAGTGTTGCTCTTTTATTAAGGATTGGAAATCAAAATTGAAGAGGATGTTAAAGGCCTAATATTCATCATCTATCAGGCTACTCTCTGCCCTTTCAGAGCTATCCCTTCAGGAGCAAGGTCATCTCTGCCTTTTGCATTGGTTAAAGGTAGGTCTTATTTATACTGCTTCTCTTTGCAGCTAATACACAACCTTGTCCAAGGCACCGCTTCTAACCTCGCCTTTGAAATCTCTTTGCCGCAGGTGGTGCAAATACCGTATTTCCCATTTTCCAAACGGAGAAGCGCCTCATCAACAGCTCTGATGAGCTTGGCTTCTGTCTCCTTAAGGTGGATGCTGATGACATTGTTACTATTTCTGTCCGATAGGTCAGCCAGGTCCCCTTTACGGGCTTCGAGACCTTCCTCCTTAAAAGGATTCCTCTTCATAGACTCCAATAGCTCCTCTCTCTTTTTGAGCAAAGCCTTCTTGTAATGTTGGAGTTGCCTCTTATCCATTCCAATCCCTTTCTTAAAGCTTTCTCTTAGCCTTTTGAGAACCCTTCAGCCATCTGCTTCTTGTCTTCCTGCCAAAATTTAGATTTTAACAATAACAGATTTTCTCTTAAAGTTCAAGCAATTTTATTAAAAGGGTCGCCCCGCCATCTCAACCCTCGGTGGGGCTATAATCTTTTGCAGGAGCTGGAGAAAGTTTCCTCCCAGAATCTTCTCAATCTCCTCATCATCATACCCCTTTTCCTTTAAGGCTATGGTCAGGCGGAAAAGTTGGTCCACATCTTCTATCCCCGTTCCATCGCGCCATAAGGGATAGATGGCTATGCTGTTCAGACCCTCTATCTTCTTCAAATACTCTATCTGCTTGATAAAGACCTCCAGGTCATCGTCAGGTCCCAGGGCAAGGGCTATTATTCCCTTCTTCTCTGTGATGGCTTTCACATCCTCCTCGTCTATTTTCGTTCCCTGCCCTTCATCCAGAACTTTTGCTTTGGAGACCAGTATCGGCTCCTTGGACTCCGCCAGCACCTCCTTCAGTATTCGAGGGGAAAAGTCCTGCAGTTTGATGAGCATACCTATCTCGTTCATGGTGTGGATTGCCTTCTTCCCTTCTTCAAGTAGTCCCTTCTCGGCACAAACCCACACCTTATCGCACTTGCCCAGGGTCAGGAACCTGGCCCCCATTTTATGAGCCATCCGCAGAGTGGCTAAATCGCCTTTGATGACCGGCACTTCTCCTATCCCCAGGAGGAACGAGGTCTTGGGCACCCGCACATTACTACTTACCTGGTTAGGCTCGGTAACCACCGCCCCTTTGACTTCTTTTCCACTCAACTTCTGAAAAGCGGAGTCGATCTGGTGGATGAGCATGTCACCGATGGAGGGGGGCTGGTTAAAAGTGCTAACATTGATCTCTGTCAGTTGAATATCTATACCCATATCTACAAACTTCTCGGGCTGTCCGATGGCATCGTCAAGGGCGACTGACCTCAGGTTCACCAGATTGGCAATTCGGTATAGATATCGGGGGAGCCTATCTGCAATGATTAACTCCTTCTCCATATCGGCTATCGCCTCTGTTACTCCATAGACCACCTGGCAGGTAAGCCCCAGAATCTCCGGCTTGATAAGATGGCTGTCATCCTCGGGCTGGTGATAGTCGGGGTGAGAGCCTGTGGAGAACAGGAAGAAAGCCGGCACCCCGCGAGTCAGGAAGGGGGTATGGTCGCTGCCCCCTGGTCCTCCGCGGTTGGGGACCACCATGTCCAGCTCCTGCTGGCTGAGGGTAGTGGTGATATCTTTCCACATTTCAGGGGCAAAATAGTAGCCACTGAACCTAACCTTCCCATCACCCAGACCTACCATATCCATATTCAGGTTGAGCACTGTCTTCTCAACAGGGAATACGGGATGCTCGGCGTAATGTCGAGAGCCAAGCAGACCCTGCTCCTCAGCCGCCCAGGCGGCGAATAGTATGGTTCTTTTGGGACGCAGATCGTTCAACTTCATCACCCGGGCTATCTCCATCACCACCGCCGTCCCTGAGGCGTTGTCATCCGCCCCATTGTAAACTTCCTTGTCCACTGAAACTCCCTGAGCGTCCATATGCGCCCCCAGGACTATCACCTGCTCCTTGAGCTCGGGATGGGTGCCCGTTATCTTGCCGAGAACATTTTTGGTCTTTCGCTTCGGGTCGAAGGTTATGCGCGCCTTGAGCTCTGTCTTCCTGCCGGTGGGGAAGGACTTAGGCTTCAGCTCTTTGTCTATCTCCTCTTGCAATAGGGATAGCCTTTTACCCGTTCCTTTCAAGATGAAGTTCAATACCCTATCCTCAATAGAGAAAACCAGGAAATTCGTCCGATAATCCTCTTTGTCTAACCTGATGTAGCGCCGGCGACGGTCGGTCTCCCTGGGGTTGGGGAAAAACAGAACACCCTTTGCCCCACGAGCCACCGCGGTCTTCACCTTGTAGCTGGGGGTGGATTCCTCTTTCCACCTGGTGTAATCGTTTTGGGGAGCTCCGCTTAGAATTAACACTACCTTCCCCTTCACATCTATCCCCTGATATTCGTCAAACTCTTTATCCGGCTCACTTATCCCATAACCAACAAAGACCAGCTCCCCTGCTGCCTTGCCCCCACCAGAATAACGGGCTACTCGATAATCCTCACGGTAAACAAATTCCCTCGCTTTAACAGGGGAAATGACCTTAAGAGCTACCCCCCCATCAATGTTAAAAAAGGAAACGGTGAAATGCTGAAAATAGGTCCCCTTATCCCCCGCCGGCTCCAGACCGAATTCTTTGAACTTCTGAGCAATCCATTCGGCAGCTTTCTCCCCACCAGCAAGCCCACTCTTACGCCCCTGCAGACTGTCCGCAGCCAGGTATTTGATAAAGCTGTGGGCGCTTTTACCATCGACCTTGTGCTGGGCGATGAGAGGCGAAACTGACAGGGAAAGGATGACCAGCAGAGCAAATAAAAATGGCCTTCTTCTCATATCCCTCACTCCCATGGCTTTTAAAAGGTTAAATATAACAGGATTTCACCCTCCTTAATAGCTTTCTCCCTTTACCATAATCATTTTATCTGAAGCTATTCTCAAAGGAAGAAATCCTTCCTCATTTTTAAAGACTTTTATTTTATATCAAAACTTACTCTCTGTCAAAAAATTATTTTCCTTTGGAACTTTCCGTATTCCGGTAAGTAGGGTTGTATCAAGAAGAAAGGGAACTTTAGATGAGTATTCTCAAGAGCGTCCCTCAGTTAGGGGATGGTGTGATAGCCTGTAGAGGGTAATTCTATGCCCCCCGGCTCATGGAGGTGAGAAACTCTTTGTTAGATTTGGTGGCGGATAGCTTTTCAATCAACAGCTCCATTGCCTCCGTATTGGGCAGCGGAGACAACACCTTCCTTAATATCCACATGCGATTCAGCTCGTCGGGCTCAAGCAGGAGCTCTTCTTTGCGAGTGCCTGACTTGTTGATCTCGATAGCAGGGAAGAGCCTTTTGTCCACCAGCTTCCTGTCCAGATGGATTTCCAAGTTTCCCGTTCCTTTAAACTCCTCAAATATGACATCGTCCATCCGGCTACCAGTCTCCACCAGGGCAGTGGCAATGATGGTGAGACTCCCTCCCTCCTCTATATTTCGAGCACCTCCAAAGAACCTCTTCGGCTTCTGCAGGGCATTGGCGTCGAGCCCACCGGAGAGGACCTTTCCACTGGGAGGGATGATAGCATTGTAAGCCCTCGCCAGCCGGGTGATGCTGTCCAGCAGGATGACCACATCCCTCTTGTGCTCAACCAACCTCTTCGCCTTTTCCATAACAATTGATGATACATGAGCATGTCGATTAGCCGGCTCGTCGAAGGTGGAGCTTATCACCTCGCCATCAACTGAGCGGCGCATATCAGTCACCTCCTCGGGTCTCTCGTCAATTAGCAGGACTATGAGGATTACCTCGGGATGGTTGGTAGTGATGCTGTTAGCGATGGTCTGCAAGAGCATGGTCTTGCCGGTGCGAGGGGCGGCTACAATCAGCGCTCTCTGCCCTTTGCCGATGGGAGTCATGAGGTCCAGCACTCGGGCGGAGATATTGTCGCGGGAGGTCTCCAAGCGGAACCTCTCGTTGGGATACAGGGGGGTCAGGTTGTCGAAGAAAATCTTCTCGCGGGCAACTTCTGGATTCTCAAAGTTTATCGCTTCTACCTTTATCAGGGCGAAGTAGCGCTCGCTCTCTTTTGGGGTGCGGATCTGTCCGGAGATGGTATCTCCGGTGCGGAGGTCGAACTTTCTGATCTGGGAGGGCGAGACGTAGATGTCGTCTGGCCCTGGCAGATAGTTATAATCAGGAGCCCGAAGGAAGCCAAACCCGTCGGGAAGAACCTCCAGCACACCTTCTGCAAAGATGAGCCCATTCTTCTCTGTTTGAGCTTGGAGAATCCGAAAGATAAGCTCCTGCTTTCGCAGCCCAGAAATGCTTTGAATATCCAGCTCCTTGGCTACCTTAGTGAGCTCTGATATGTTTTTTTCTTTTAGTTCAACTATGTTCACTAAATTCGCTCCTTTGGCAATGGGGAACTTTATCCCTCTGTTTTTGTTTAATCAAGTTTCCAATTATTCAGAGCTTCTTCTGACCAGCGTTGCTATGCCCACTCTTCTAAAAAGCTGGTCTATCTGCATCTCCTCAGAAAGCCCTTTCAGTATGCTAATTGGTCATAACCTCAAAAATATCGACTTTTCGCTTTTCCCCACCTTTGATATGTTTGCTGAAAAGAGGAATTTACGGTATGAAGCGAACTCTCTTCCCTGCTTTTGGTAGGTTTTCTTTTAAAGCAACTGGTCCTTTACCCTTAATTGATTTTTCTCACTTAAGAAGCAATAAACTCAGCCTTCTCATCAGAGCTATGAGATTAAGCCTGCCAGATAGGAATCGGATAAAATCAGTTAGTTAAAGCTGGTGGCGACACCTGGCTTTCTACCACCCCTCTTTTCAGGGGCGCTCTTATCTCCCCTTTTAAGGGGGAGACCGGTCTTTCCAGAGCGAGAGGCAATGCCTCTTCGATAGTCTCCACCAGATATATCTTTAAGCTCTTCTTGATCTCCGCCTGGATCTCCGCCAGTTCCTTTTTGTTATCTTTGGGGATGATTATGTTGTATATCTCAGAACGATGGGCTGCCAGAATCTTCTCCTTAAGCCCGCCAACAGGGAGGATTTTTCCCCGAAGGGTTATCTCCCCTGTCATGGCAACATCGCTTCTGACGGGGATATTAGTGAGCGCTGATATGAGGGAGATAGCCATAGTTAGCCCAGCGGAGGGTCCATCCTTGGGGATAGAGCCTTCGGGAATATGGATGTGGATGTCAATCTTGCGGTAGAAATTAGGGTCAACTCCCAATTTGGCTGCATTGGACCTAATGTAGCTCAGACCAGCCTGAGCTGATTCCTGCATCACGCCGCCCAACTGCCCAGTGAGGGTGAGCTTCCCTCTGCCGCTCATAATACTGGATTCAGTGGGGAGAATTTCGCCCCCCATCTCTGTCCAGGCCACTCCAAAAGCGAGCCCAACTTCGTTATTCTTCTCCGACTTGGGTCGGTGATACCTGGGAACTCCTAAATACCTTTCCACATCCTTGGCAGTAGCTATGGTGAAGCTTTGCTGGTTGTCAGCGATCACCTTTTTAGCGATCTTCCGGCAGATGGAGGCAATCTCCCTTTCCAGGTTCCTCACCCCGGCTTCGCGGGTATATTTCTCAATTATATGGGTGATAGCCTCATCGGTGAATTTTATATTCTTTTTCGCCAATCCGTGCGCTTTGAGCTGCTTTCTAAGGAGGAAGTTCTTGGCTATCTGAAGCTTCTCCTGCAGGGTGTAGCCGGGCAGCCGCAACACCTCCATCCGGTCCCGCAGGGCGGGGGGAATGGTGTGAAGCACATTGGCAGTGGTAATGAACATTACCTGCGACAGGTCATATGCAACATCCAGGTAGTGGTCCACAAAGTCCTTGTTCTGCTCTGGGTCTAATACCTCCATCAGGGCGGCAGAGGGGTCTCCCCGGAAATCCATACTCATCTTGTCAACCTCATCCAGAAGGAAGACAGGATTGATGGTGCATGCTTTTTTCATCATCTGTATGATCTGACCGGGGAAGGCACCGATGTATGTACGACGGTGCCCCCGTATCTCCGCCTCATCTCTGACACCCCCTAACGACAGCCGCACAAATTTCCTCCCCGTGGCCCGGGCAATAGATGAAGCCAGCGAAGATTTACCTACCCCAGCAGCCCCCACGAAGCAGAGGATGGAGCCCTTTATACTCTTTACCAGCTGCCGGACGGCTAAGTATTCGATGATCCGCTCCTTGACCTTTTCCAGTCCGTAATGGTCCTCGTCCAGTATTCTGGCTGCGCGCTTGATTTCGCGGTTTTCCCGCGATTTCACACCCCAAGGAACCGACAACAACCATTCCAGGTAGTTTCGGGAGACCGTAGCCTCTGCCGACATCGGGGGCATGGCCTCTAACCTCCCCAACTCCTCCAGGGCCTTTTTCCTGGCTTCCTTGGAGAGCTTAGTCTTCTCCATCCTCTCCCGGAAGGCTTGAATCTCGGTGTGCTTGCCATCTTTCCCTTTGAGCTCCTTCTGGATCGCCTTCAGTTTCTCGTTCAGATAGTACTCCTTCTGCGCTTTTTCCATCTGCTTTTTTACCCGCTCGTTGACGCGGCGGTCCACACGGAGTTTGCCTATCTCTATTTCTAAGAGCTCTATTAATTTCTCCAATTGCTCTTTGGGGTCGAGGGTCTCCAACAACTGCTGCTTCTCATCGACTTTCACCATAGTGTGGGCGGCTATAGTGTCTGCCAGACGGCTGGGGTTGTCAACCCTGATAGTGGATATCAGGGCTTCGTAAGTGATGTTCCTGCTGAGTTTGATGTACTTCTCAAACAGGGCTACCGCTTCTTGCATCAGGTCTTCTATCTCAGGGTTAAGCTCCACTGTTATGGGCATAGGCCTTATAATTACCTTTACGAAGCTCCCCTTTCTCATCTTAAAATCGACCACCTGCGCTCTCTCAATCCCTTCTGCCAGCACCTTCATATTGCCGCTGGAAAGCTTCTGATTCTGGATAATATTGGAGATAGTCCCCACTCGATAGATTTCCTCATGGGTGGGGAGAGCAGCGGAGGCATCCTTTTGGGCTGCCAGAAATATCCTTCCCCCATGAAGCAGAGCATAATCGAGGGCTTTGATAGAATTTGGTCTCCCCACCATGAAGGGGACAATCATATGGGGAAAGACAACAATGTCCCTCAAAGGTAAAAGGGGCAGGGTCTCTAAGACCTGGGGGGGATTTTTGTTGGAACTAATAAGCATATCTTCACTTCCTCAACTGGAGTTACTTCCTTATATAATATAGGGCAGAGATCATAAATTATCCAGCCTTTTTTTCGATGAGGGTAATGGGGTTCTCCTCGTTCTCCACCACTTTTTTGGTAATGATGCATTCTTTGATGTTGGGCATAGAAGGTAGTTGGTACATAATCTCCAGCATAAACTCCTCCACAATCGCCCTCAATCCTCTGGCGCCTACTTTTCGCTTGCGGGCTAACTCGGCGATGCAATCAAGGGCATCGTCGGTAAAATGGAGGGTAACCTCTTCATATTCAAATAGCTTCTTGTACTGTTTAGTAAGGGCGTTGTTCGGCTCGGTCAGTATGCGACGAAGGGCTTCTTTGTCCAGTTCGTCAAATAAGCCAATGACCGGGAGTCGTCCCACAAACTCGGGAATAAGCCCGTATTTGATAAAGTCGGCGGGCATAACCTTTTCCAGTAGCTTCCCCACCCTCTCCTGTCGACGGGATTTGATCTTCGCTCCAAAGCCGACCGCGGTCTCTCCAATGCGGTTCTGAATGATTTTATCCAGACCGACAAAAGCTCCCCCACAGAGGAAAAGGATATTGGTGGTGTCAATCTGATAGAACTCCTGATGGGGATGCTTCCTCCCCCCCTGCGGAGGGACATTGGCAACCACCCCTTCCAATATCTTAAGAAGGGCTTGTTGCACTCCTTCTCCCGATACATCGCGAGTTATGGAGGGGTTTTCGTCCTTACGGCTTATCTTATCGATCTCGTCGATATAGATGATCCCCCTCTCCGCCTTCTCTATATCAAAGCCTGATGCTTGAAAGAGTTTGAGGATGATGTTCTCCACATCCTCACCCACATAGCCAGCCTCTGTAAGCGTGGTGGCATCGGCTATGGCAAAAGGCACCCGCAGGTAGCGAGCTAAAGTTTGAGCCATAAGGGTCTTTCCCGTGCCAGTGGGTCCGATGAGGAGGATGTTGCTCTTGGTCAGCTCTACATCATCCACTTGCTGGCGGTTGAGCTCTATCCTTTTGTAATGATTGTAGACAGCTACCGATATCTTCTTCTTCGCCTGTTCCTGCCCGATAATGTACTGGTCTAAAAAGGCTTTTATCTCCGCAGGCTTGAGCAGGGTGGGCAGGGGACGGCTGCGGTCTATCTTTCGCTCTTCAGCGATAATATCGCCGCATACCTCCACGCACTCGTCGCAAATATAGACATTAGGACCCGCAATAAGCTTCTTGACCTCATTCTGAGTCTTATTGCAAAAGGAACAGCGCAATGCAGGATTGTAGCCTCTGCTTCTGACCATTATTAAGTCTTCCTTCTCCTATTTTTTAAAAGATGAAAACACCCCTTCCGGGGAGAAAAGCAAGGGATCAGCCTCTCAATCTTTATGTTTGGCTATCACCTCATCTATTATACCGTATTCCATTCCTTGCTCGGCAGTCATTATGAAATCCCTGTCGGTATCCTGCCTAATCTTCTCAATCGGCCGACCGGTATGGGCAGTGAGAATCTCGTTCAGCCGGTCCCGGGTTCGCAAAATCTCTTTAGCCTGGATGTCAATGTCGGTAGCCTGACCTGAGAAGCCACCAGTAGGCTGATGGATAATAATACGGGAATTGGGCAGGGCAAATCTTTTACCCTTGGCACCAGCAGCCAGAATGACCGCTGCCATACTGGCTGCCTGCCCAATACAGATGGTGGAAACATCGGGCTTAACAAATTGCATAGTATCGTAAATAGCCAGCCCAGGGGCAACTAATCCGCCGGGGCTGTTGATGTAAAGGGAGATGTCTTTTTCAGGGTCTTCAGCTTCCAGAAAGAGGAGTTGAGCAATTACCAGATTGGCTATGGCATCATCAATAGTGGTGCCGACGAAGATTATGTTGTCTTTAAGTAAACGGGAGTAGATGTCGTAAGCCCGTTCTCCACGGCTGGTTTGCTCCACAACCATCGGAATTAAATGCATCTATTTCTCTCCCTTCTTAATAATTATAGCCTTTTTTTTCAAAAAGTCAACCGTCTTCCGGAAAAGGAGCTGGTTTTTGACTTCCTCCATCCTTCCTTCTTTCTCCAACCAGCCTTTAATATAAGCTACCGACTTATTGTTTTCAGTGGCTATCCTCTCTATCTCGGTCTGCACTTCATCTGATGTGACCACAATATTCTCTTGACTGGCAATCTGCTCTACAATGAGCCATTTCTTGACGCTCTTGATGGCATCGGGACGTTGCTCCTGGCGCAACTTGTCCCAGTCGAACTCTACCCTCTTGAGGTCGATTCCCTTCATCACAAAATTGTTGGCTACCCGGCTGACCCGACGATCCAGCTCCCGTTCTACCAAGTAGGAAGGGACCTCAAAGGTGTGGGTATCGATGAGCTGGCTTAATAGCTCGTCAGTGAGGGCGCGTTCAGCCTCCTCCTCTTTATGGCTGAGCAGGTCCTTTTCCATCTCCTCTCTCAGGTCGCCCAGGTTCTTAAAGTCACCTAAGTCCCGGGCAAATTCATCATCCAGAGGGGGAAGCTCCTTGAACTTGATCTCTTTGAGCTTCACCTTATAGCGTACCTTTTTGCCTGCCAGCCTCTCCTGGGGCAACTCAGGGGGGTAGTCGATGGTGAAGCTCTTCTCCTCGCCCCGGTTCATCCCCATCAGCTGCTGGCTGAACCCCTCGAAGGTGCGGGGGCTGCCCACCTCGATGAGGGCGTTTTCCTCCCGATGACTGCCTCCCTTAGTTGGAGGGTCGAATTGCTCCACTACATCCAGCATGACCCAATCTCCGGACTGCACCCCCCGACCTTCCACCGAGACGAGCTGAGCCCCTTTCTCTTGCAGCCTGCAGAGTGCAGTCTGCACCTCCTCGGGGGTGACTTTGACCTCCGAGCGGGTGCCCTTGAGCCCCTGATAGTTCTCCACTTTAATGGGGGGCTTAACCTCAAAGCTGGCTTTAAAGAGGAGGGGATCCCCCTCCTTGACCGCTATATCGTCCATCACGGGTGGGCTGATGGGGCTCAACCGGTGCTGCTTGAGGGCTTCTTCATAATATCTGGGAAGAAGCCTGTTTAAGACCTCATCCTTTATCTCCCGGCTGAACCGAGACTTGATGATGGGAAGGGGGGTCTTACCCGGTCGGAACCCCGGAAGGCGAGCAGTCTTCTTTATGGTCTGACTCGCCCGGTCTATCTCTTCCTGAACTATATCAGCAGGGACTTCAATAAGAAGCTCCCTTTGATAAGAACTTATCTCCTTCAACTCGGCTTTCAAAGAAACACCGCCTTTTCAGTTAAAATGATTTACCCGCTATTGGCGTTTCAGTGTGTAACATTACCATTTTAACAATTTTGGCGTATTTTAGCAAAAGCTTTTGCTCATTACCAGTAATAAAGCTGACACAATTGACACTTCGCCTCTCATATCCCCCAGCCCCATCTTTCCCTGTCAGTTGAGAAAACCCATAGAAATAATTCAGGCAATTGACACTGTCCGCCATAAGCGAGAAGCCTTTTTCTATCAGAATAAAAAGGAATGCGCCCCTTTCCCTAAGCGAGTAGGGATTAAAAAGAACTCTCTCTTTTCCGGTTAAAGTTGTTGGAGAGATTTTTTGAAGTCTGTCACCCGGGGCGGTTTTTTGCCCTGGGCGGGCTGGATGCGATGCCCCTCTTCTCTCAGGCGGGCGGCTTGTGCCTCGGCACCTCCGGGGAATTTCTGGTTCAGGCTGCCATCGGTCCTGATTACTCGCCAGTAGGGGGTGATCTCCTGCTTCCCGGCCGTAAAGTCCTCCTCGGCGGCTCCGGCGGCGATGCTGACGAAAATCCCGGTGGTTATGGGACAGGTGAAATCGACCTTAAAGTCCCTGGCCAACCGCTCCCGGAGCTGTGCCTGGGTAAC
>NJBL01000059.1 GCA_005223145.1 bacterium (candidate division B38) B3_B38
GGGTTTGACCGGATGATTATGCAGGGATACTTTCTGGGCTTAAGCAGCCGTCGGGTGAGCTGCTTCTTCTACCGTCAGCTCAAGGACAGCATCAGTCCCGGGGTGGTCAGCCGTGTGTTGAGGGAGCTGGATGAGGAGCATCGCCAGTGGCAGCACAGACCCTTAAGGAACTATCCCTACCTGGTGGTGGATGGGCTGTGGGTCAAGGTGAAGGTAGGGGGGAGAAAACAGAAGATGGTTGTGCTGTTTGCCCTGGGTATGGGAGAGAATTTTAAAGGGGAGATACTGGCCTTCAGGATAGTCGAGGGGGAGACGGAGGAGAATTGGACCGGGTTTCTAAACAGCCTCTATCAGCGGGGGGTGAAGAGCCCTCTTATGGTCATCCACGACGGCTGCCAGGCCATTGAGCGGGGGAGGGAGTTTGTCTATCCCCACAGCAGGAGCCAGAGGTGCTGCTTTCACAAGATAGCCAATATCCAGCTCCATCTGGAGGACAGGGGGCATCGGAGGCAGATGCAGAGGGAGGCGGCTCATATATACCGGGCACACAGTGAGGGGGAGGCGTATCGGCGGGCGGCAGAATTTTCTCACCGGTGCCACACCATTGAGCCCCGGGCAGTGGCCAACTTCCTGCAGGATATAGAAAAGAGCCTGAGCTACTTTCACATACCCCTGAAACAGCCACAGCATAGGAGTAAGTTGAAAACTTTTAATGAACTGGAGAGCTTCTTCCGGGAGCTGAGAAGAAGCATACATAACATCGGCACCTTTGAGAATATAAAGAGCCTGGAAAGACACCTGTTTGCCCTGATAGTTATCAATAGAACTAAGAAGGATACCCCCTATATTCTTTTTACACAAAATTCTTGACGCTCTCCGTTGACATTTCTCCTTGCAAGGGCTATAATTTTAATGTATTATATATAGCTAAATTGTCCAAGTGGGTTTGCCCCCACTTTTTTTATTAAATAAAAGGGGAATATGGAGCGGATAGAAACTATCAGAAAAAAGGTAGAGGAGATTGCCGAAAGGGTGGCCTCCTCCGAAGGAATGGAGCTGGTGCTGGTGGAATACAAGCAGCAGGGGGGGAGGTGGGTACTCACGGTTTACATTGATAAAGAGGGGGGAGTGGGACTAAGCGACTGCCAGAACATCAGCAAGCAGCTTAGCACCATCTTCGATGTAGAGGATATTGTCCCCCACCGATACACTCTGGAGGTCTCTTCTCCGGGACTCAACCGCCCCCTGGTAAAAGAGCAAGACTTCATCCGCTTCCGGGGAAGAAAGGTTAAGATAGAAACATTGAACCCCATAGAGGGGCGAAAAAGATTTATCGGGAGATTAATTGGCTGCCAGGATGGGATTATTAGCCTCGCTCTGGAAAAGGGGGAACAGCCGGTAACCATTCCCCTTAAGGAAGTGGCTAAAGCCCGTCTGAAGGTCGAATTATAAACAGGAGATGCTGTTCCCTTCCATTAGAGAGTAAGATATGAGCAACCAACTCTATCGGACCATAGAACTGATAAGCAGAGAGAAAGGGTTGGACACCGAGGTCATCATTAAGGCAGTCGAAGAGGCGATGACCACGGCGGCAAAGAAGTTCTACCGCGACGGCGAGGACCTTTTCTCCCGGTTCAATCGGGAAAAGGGGCAGGTTGAGGTTTTTGCCCGAAAGAAAGTGGTCACCGAGGTAGCCAATCCGAGCAAGGAGATTACCTCGGAGGAGGCTCGGAAGCTCGACCCCACCGCAGAGGTCGGCTCCGAGATAGACATCCCCAAATTAACCGATGGGTTAGGGAGAATTGCAGCTCAAACCGCCAAGCAGGTCATTCTACAGAAGGTATGCGAGGCGGAGAGGGATAGCATTTATAACGAATATATAAGCCGAGTGGGAGAGATAGTGAATGGCATAGTCAAACGCCTTGAATGGGGAGACATTGTCATCAACCTGGGAAGGGAGGCGGAAGCCCTATTGCCAAAAAAAGAGCTTCCCTGGGGGGAGAACTTCAGCCAGGGAGACAGGATTCGGTCATTGATAATGGAGGTCAAACGGGGGGGGAAAGGTCCCCAGATTATCGTATCCCGGGCTGATCCCCGTTTCTTGTTCAAGCTTTTTGAGATGGAAGTTCCTGAAATATCCGATAAGATCATTGAAATAAAAAATGTAGTAAGAGAAGCAGGTGATAGGGCGAAAGTGGCAGTCTTATCCAAGGTTAAGGATATCGACCCGGTGGGCGCTTGTGTGGGGATAAAGGGGAATCGGGTGCACTCTATTATCCGAGAGCTCCACCGGGAGAAGATCGATATAGTAGAATACTCAAACACCCCCATCACTTACATCACCAACGCCCTCAGCCCGGCAAAGATTAAGCAGATGACCATCATTGACGAGAAAGAGAAGCATATTGAGGTGATTGTTGAAGACAGCCAGCTTTCCCTGGCAATAGGGAGGAGGGGACAGAATGTCCGGCTGGCTTCTAAGCTAACCGGCTGGAAGATCGACATCAAAAGTGAGTCTGAAAAGAGGGGGGAAGAAGAACTGGAAAAGGAGCTTCGGGCTAAAAGCCGGGAGAGATTAGCCCAACTCCCTGGCATAGACGAGCAGATAAAAGAGGATCTCCTCAAAGGGGGCTTTGGCTCTTTGGAGAGGATAAGCAGCGCCAGCAGTGAGGAGCTGGCCACCCTGCCCTCCATTGGGAATGCTAAGGCTTCCCAGCTTATAGCCGAAGCCAAAAAGCTCCTCACCGAGAAGAAATAGCGCATTAGGAAGATATCAATGGCCAAAAAAAGAATCTATGAAATCGCCAAAGAGCTTAAACTAACCAACAAAGAAATTATTGAGCGGCTCGTTGCATCGGGAGTAAAGGTCAAAAGCCATGCCAGCCTGGTCGATGAGGAAGAGGCCAAAAGGCTCCTCTCCTCTCCAGTATCCCCTGCTAAAGAGGCCAAAGAGCCCCCTGCCCCTCAAGTGCAAGAGTCTAAAATAGAGCGTAAACCAAAATTGCTCCTCTCCGAAGGGGTAACCGTAAAAGAGCTTTCTGATAAACTGCAAACCAAATCGAAAAATGTGCTGAAGAGCTTGCTGGACATGGGGATTATAGCCTCTATAAATCAGACCTTGGACAGGGATATCGCCCTGGAGGTATGCCGGCAATTCGGATATGATGCCGAGGTTATAAGCTTTGAGGAAGAGGTAGCCCAGGAGGAAAAGGTTGAGGGGGAAAGAGAGGCGGTTGCTCGCTACCCGGTGGTAACCATAATGGGACATGTCAACCACGGAAAGACCTCCCTGCTGGATGCCATCAGGGAGTCCAACATCATCGCCGAGGAGACCGGGGGGATAACCCAGCACATCGGGGCATACCAGGTAAAGGTTGGGGAGCGGGGAATTGTGTTCCTCGACACACCGGGGCACGAGGCATTTACACGGATGAGGGCTCGGGGGGCTAAGGTGACCGACATTGTGGTCTTGGTGGTAGCTGCTGACGATGGGGTTATGCCCCAAACCTTGGAAGCCATTAGTCACGCCAAGGCAGCTAAGGTTCCCATCATTATCGCCATCAACAAGATAGATAAACCAGAAGCCAACCCATCAAGGGTCAAACAACAACTTGCTAAACATGGGCTCGCGGCCGAAGATTTAGGGGGAGACACCGTTTGTGTAGAAATCTCCGCCAAAAAAAGGATTGGTTTGGAGCTTCTATTAGAGATGATTTTGTTGGTAGCCGACCTTCTGGAGCTGAAATCAACCCCCAAAGCATTGGGGAAGGGGAACGTGTTGGAAGCCAGGCTGGATAAAGCCCGCGGACCTGTGGCTACCGTTCTCATCCAGGATGGAACAGTTAAAGTGGGCGACCACTTCGTGATGGGTGCCGTTTATGGAAAGGTGCGGGCAATGTTTAGCGAGCTTGGTCAGAAGATCATCGCCGCTGCTCCTTCCACCCCGGTGGAGATTATCGGGCTGCAAAGCGTCCCCCAGGCGGGCGATCCCTTCCAGGTAATCCGCAACGAGTTGAAGGCAAGGCAAATAAGCAACTACCGCCAGAGACAGCTCCGGGAGAGGAGTCTGGTAAGACCTTCCCGCTTAACCTTAGACCAGCTCTTCCACCGCATGAAGGAGGGGATGACCAAAGAGCTACCCATAGTGCTGAAAGCGGATGTGCAGGGCTCGGTTGAAGTCCTCTCCGAAACCCTTTCCAAGTTAAGTTCCGACAAGGTAAAGATAAACTTCATCCATAGTGGACCCGGCGCCATAACCGAGTCGGACATCCTCCTCGCCTCCGCCTCCAACGCCATAGTTATTGGCTTTAATGTGCGCCCCGAAAAGAAAGCCAAAAAACTGGCAGAATCTGAGAAGGTCGACATCCGCCTTCATACTGTCATCTATAACATAACCAATGAGATAAAGAATGCCCTGGTGGGTATGTTAGAGCCCACCTTCCAGGAGGTATACCTGGGAAGGGCAGAGGTAAGAGAAACCTTCAGGATCCCCCGCTACGGGATTGTGGCTGGCTGTTATGTGGCTGACGGAAAGATAACCCAGGATGCAGAAATCCGCCTGTTGCGGGACAATGTGGTCATTTATGAGGGGAAACTAGGCTCCTTAAAGCGCTTTAAAGACGATGTCACCGAGGTGAAGAGCGGCTTGGAATGCGGTTTAGGGATAGCCAATTTCAACGACATCAAAATCGGGGATGTCATTGAAGCTTTCCATGTAGAAAAAAGACCGGGGAAACTATAAGCCAATCGGATGGAGAAATGGTGGTGGGACTCTGTGTGGTAGAACTTCTTCTACCAGGAAGTCGTAGTCTCAAGGATAAGAGGCTCTTAATAAAAGGGATTAAGGATAGGCTTCGTGCACGCTTCAATCTATCCTTAGCCGAGGTTGATTTCCAGAACCTCTGGCAGCGGGCTAAAATAGGGATGGTCTCCATTGCCTCCAGCAAGGATGTTCTCCATACCACCATAAACAAAGCTATCGAGATAATTGAGAGCAACACCCAGTGCGAGATAATCGATTGCCAGGTTGAATATCTCATCTAACAGAACGCCTTGAGCCTGTTATCATCCTTCCCCTGAGCAAAGAGAGGTAAAAGATGACCATTGGCAGAGCGGAAAGAGTTGCCGAGCTGGTCAAGGTCGAGCTCAGCCACATAATTATGGCCGAGCTGAGAGACCCCCGGGTGGGTTTCATCACCATAACCGAGGTCAAGATGAGCGCCGACCTGCGCCATGCTAAAATATACTTTAGCATTCTGGGAGATAAAGGGGATAAGGAGCGGACTATAGCCGGGCTCAAACAGGCGACAGGTTTCCTTAGAAGGGAGTTGGGTCACAGGTTACAGCTTCGCCATTGCCCTACCCTATCCTTCTATTTGGATACCTCTATTGAGTATGGAGCCCGTATCGACCAGCTTCTGGAGAAGCTGAAAAATAAATGAACATCGGGAGATACAGGGCTGCCCCCAGAGGGATTCTGTTCCTCATAAGCTTTCCTCCGGGCGCTCTACTACGGATATGAAAAAGAGGATTGCAGAGCTTATAAGGGCAAGGGATGATTTCTTGATCACCTCTCACCAGAATCCCGATGGCGACTCCATCGGCTCCCAGATCGCTTTGGCTCTCGCTCTGGAGAGGATAGGAAAAAAGGTATCCGTCATCAACTACCACCCCATACCCACTCTCTACCGACCTCTACCTCAAAGTGAGAAGATCAGGGTCAGCAAAGACCTGGAGAGAGTGTATCCGGTGGCTTTTGTGCTGGAGTGCAGTTACATAGAACGGACTGGATTGAATGGGCTCGAGGGGTCTTATATCATTAATATCGACCACCACCGACAAAACACCAGATTCGGGCATATAAACTGGGTCACCACCAAAGCAGCCGCTGTTGGCGAGATGATATACGACCTGATTGAACTCTTAGGAATAGAGCTGACCTCTGCCATGGCGTGCAGCATATATGCCGCCATTATCACTGATACCGGCTCCTTTCATTACTCCAACACCTCTGCCCATACCTTTGACATCTGTAGCGAGTTAGTCAAGTGGGGGGTCAACCCCGCCTGGATTGCCGATATCCTTTATTACAGCAACCAAGCAGAGAAGATCAAGATCCTGGGAGAAGTTCTGAGCAGTTTGGAGATAGACCCCAACGGAAAGATAGCTTGGCTTACGATCCCCGAGAAGTCGCTCCATTACCACCAGCCGTCCTGGGATGAGACCGAAGATTATGTCGTCTTCCCCCAATCGATCAAAGGGGTGGAGGTCTCCCTTTTGTTCAAAGAGATGGCATCCAACAGATACAAGGTGAGCCTCAGGTCTCGGGGGAATATTGATGTATCAGAAATAGCGGAGAAATTCGGTGGAGGAGGGCACCATAATGCCTCGGGCTGCCTGGTGGAAGGGGATTATCTGACGGTAAGAGAGATAGTCCTCCAACAAGTAAAAAAAAGCCTGAAAAAGCAGAAGCTGACTGAGCCATAGAGAGGTTAGCAGTAGTGAATGGTGTTTTGCTCGTTGATAAGCCCCTGGGGTTTACCTCTCACGATGTGGTCGCCTATACAAGACGACTATTCCAAATTAAGAAGGTAGGGCATCTGGGAACTCTCGACCCTCTGGCTACCGGGCTGTTGGTCTTATGCCTGGGCAAAGCCACCCGACTGGCTAAATTTATGAGCGGCTGGGATAAGGTCTACACAGGTATTGTCCGATTATCCCATTCCACCACCACCTACGACCTGGAAGGGGAGCCTCTGGGAAAACCGACAGATGTCAGGGTGCAGAAAGAAAAAATCATCAGCCTCCTTCCCGGCTTCCATGGTCGTATACGGCAGCTCCCACCTAAATTTTCAGCCAAGAAGGTGAGGGGTAAGCCGATTCACCGCTATGCCCGCCAGGGTATACCAGTGCAGGTAGAAGCGGTAGAGATAGAAATATACGACATTAAGCTGTTAAACCTCCTCCCCAACCAGCTATGGCTGAGGGTGAGCTGCTCAGCGGGAACCTATCTTCGCTCCTTAGCCCACGACATCGGACAAGCTCTTGGCTGCGGTGGCTACCTATCCTATCTGCGACGGGTGAGGTTCGGCTCTTTCTCCCTGGCAGATGCCCTGCCTATGGACCAGCTATTCAGGATTTGCCAGAAGGACAAACTGGAGGAGAAAATCATCCCGGTGGAAGCTCTCCTCCCCGAGTTACCAGCCCTTATAGTTGACTCCCAGGGGAGGCGGAAGCTTCTGCATGGGATGCGACTCTCCAGAGGGGAATGCCAGGGAAAGATTCCCATCCCCGCAGAGAAAGACTATTGCAAAGCCCTGGACCAACAGGGTAAGCTGTTAGCTTTAGGACGATTTGTTCAGACAGATGACTCCTCCGGAGAAGAATTCCAGCCCGAGGTAGTACTTGTAGACAGATAAACTCTCAGGGAGAATTATATCTTTACAAATAATTAAATATATGTTATAATTTCTTCTTTAGAAAATAAGCCGACAGATGCTATAGGAGATGAGAAGGTGGTATTAAGTAAGGAGCAGAAAACTGATATAATCGGCAAATATAAACTCCATGAGAGCGACACTGGCTCGCCGGAAGTGCAGATTGCTATTATCAGTGAGAGGATAAACTATCTCACCGAGCATTTTAAAATGCATGCCAAGGACCACCATTCCCGGCGGGGTCTGATCAAGCTGGTGGGTATGAGGAGGAGGCTCCTTGAATATCTGAAGAAGAAAAACCATGAAAGGTATCTGAGTATTATAAAAAAGCTCGGGTTGAGAAGATAACCCTTTTCTTCTTTAACCTCCCTGAGTGTTAAACCCTTCAAAAAGGAGAGAAACCTTTTTCAGGTCAAATGGCATTATGATAACTAACGTGGCGAGGTGCTCCCTGCTAAGGAAGCCAGAGGAGGTGCCTACTTGGTGGAGACAGTCGCTCCAGAGCAAGAAATAAATTTTGGAGGCTTACATGAAATATAGGGTAGAGACCGAAATCGGTGGGCGAACCCTCTCTCTGGAAATAGGTGAAGTGGCAAAACAGGCCGATGGAGCAACCCTCGTCCGCTACGGCGATACTATCGTCTTGGTTACTGCTTGTGCAAAGAAAGAGCCTGCTCCCAACCCGGACTTCTTCCCTCTGACCGTAGACTACCGAGAACACACTTACGCTGCTGGCAAGATCCCTGGCGGGTTTTTCAAAAGAGAAGGGCGTCCCAGCGAGAAGGAGATTCTAACCTGCAGGATGATCGACCGACCCATTAGACCCCTCTTCCCCGAAGATTTCTTCTTTGAGACCCAGATTGTCGGCTTTGTTCTCTCTGCCGACCTTGAGAATGACCCCAGCATCCTCAGTATAACGGGAGCTTCTACCGCACTTTACACATCAGATATACCTTTCACCGACCCCGTGGCAGCGGTTCGGGTGGGACTGATAGATGGGAAATTTGTCATCTATCCCGGTCACAGCGAGCTGGAGAAGAGTATCCTTAACCTTATTGCGGTGGGATCCAAATCCTCTATTGTGATGGTGGAGGCAAATGCCCTGGAAGTCTCCGAAAACAGAATAATTGAAGCCATAGAATTCGGGCACGAATATATAAGGAAGATAATTGACCTCGAAGAGGAGCTCTTCCAGCGGATAAAGCCCACCAAAAGAGAGGTAGTGAAAAGGGAGATTGAACCTTCATACTATAAGGAAATAGAGAACCAGGCCACCCCTAAGATATTAGAAGCCCTCAAAATAAAGGAGAAAAAAGAGCGGGGCTCAGCATTTGATGAGCTGCTTGATTCTCTGCTGGAGCCTATCCCCGAGGAGGAAGAGGATAAGATAGCCGAAACCAAATACATCTACCAAGAAATAAAGAAAAAGCTTGTGAGAAAGAAAATTCTGGAAGAGGGAGTCCGTATCGATGGACGGCAGTTCAAGGAGATTCGTCCCATAGAGTGCTCTGTGGGGCTTCTGCCGCGCACCCACGGCTCTGCCATGTTCACTAGAGGTGAGACTCAAGCTCTGGCAACCGTTACCCTGGGGACGGAGTCCGATGCCCAGACAATCAACGGGTTAGAGGAAGAATTTTCCAAAAAATTCATCCTCCATTACAACTTTCCCCCCTTCAGCGTGGGTGAGGTAAAGTTCCTGCGGGGACCCGGCAGAAGAGAGATTGGACACGGAGCCTTAGCCGAGAGGTCTCTCCTTCCGGTGATGCCTGCCGAAGAAAAGTTCCCTTACACGGTGCGCCTGGTTTCCGACATTCTGGAATCCCACGGCTCCTCATCAATGGCTACTGTATGCGCCGGTGCGCTGGCTTTGATGGATGCAGGAGTCCCCATTCGGGCGGCAGTGGCGGGGCTGGCTCTCGGTCTCATCCAGGAGGGTGAGAAGAACGTTCTTCTTAGTGATATAGCTGGAGAAGAGGACCATTACGGAGATATGGATTTCAAAGCTGCGGGCACCAGCAAGGGGATTACCGCCATCCAGCTGGATATAAAAATCAAGGGCTTGAGCTACCAGATTATATCTGATGCCCTGGAGCTGGCGCGCGAGGGAAGATTGGAAATACTGGAAAAGATGAGAGAGGCCATACAAGCCCCGCGTCCCGCCATCTCACCATATGCCCCCCGGCTCCTTCAGCTTACCATTCCTCTGGACAAAATCGGCGTTGTCATTGGTCCGGGTGGGAAGATGATCCGGGGAATAATAGAGAAGACCGGTGCCAAAATAGACATAAATGACGACGGCAAGGTCACCATCGCCTCGACTGATGAGGAGGCTGCCTTGAAAGCCCTGGCTATCATCAAGGAGCTCACCGCCGAGGCCGAAATTGGGAGAACCTATACGGGGACTATTCGCAAGGTAGTTGACTTCGGCGCTTTCGTGGAGATACTGCCCGGGATTGAGGGGCTTCTTCACATCTCCGAGGTAGCCGACCACCGCATCGGCGACATCCATCGGGAGCTGAAAGAAGGGGATAAAATTGTGGTCAAGGTCATCAACATTGACAGTCAACATCGCGTCCAGCTCAGCCGGAAAGCCCTCCTAAAGAATCGCGACGGTGAAAGAAGACCCCCCTATCGTAACAGAAGATATGAATAATATTCCTCCTTCCATCTAATCTTGAATAAAAACCGACAATCCGCTTAGCCATTTTTAAGAAAGCCGCTCACTATCAGGAGGAGGGCTCTTTTTTTGTGAGGCGTCATAGTCTTTCATCTCGTGGGGAATGGTGATGCGCCGGGAAAGGGCGATATAGAGAGTCCCCACTACGAACATAGCTAGCCCAATAATCCCCCCTTCGGGTCCATACTCTCCCCCGGTAATAAAGACCGGTCCCTCCACCTTCACCGACAGCAGAGCAAAGTGGCTGATGCCGCTCACCTGCAAACCGTATATTGAGCCCAGAAAATAGTTCCACCCAAAGTGCAGTCCCGAAGCGAGCCACAATCCCCTGTTGCGCAGATAAGCCAGGCAGAACATCAGACCGGCAACTATGGTGTTTACCCCTCCCAGCCACAGCGCATTGGGATTCATCATATGAAGAAGCCCGAAGACTGCCGAAAAGATAACCACGGCAGCCAGAACATTGGTGCCCTCGATCAGGGTCTGAAACAGGTAACCCCGGAAGAGCACCTCCTCAAAGGCAGACTGAACTACGAAGTATATCAGGCTGAAGCCAAAGACTTGCAGCAACAAAGAGGAGGAGAAACCCACCCACTGCACCTCCAGATATCCCAGCAATCCCTCGGCTGCAAAGATCAGGGTGACCAGTGCCCAGCCAATTACCACTCCCAGCAGATAGTCCCTCCACCAGCGGCGGTAAAAGCGATAGCCGATAGTCCCTGAGGGGCGATGGTCGAAATACTTAGCCATCAGAAAAGAGCAGAGCAATACTCCGCTGAAAAGGATAAAATAGATGACCAGCTGCTGGACCCCTGACGGAAGCCTCAGCTGAAAAAATAGATAGAGCACTCCCGCCAGGCTGGACACGGTGATTATCAAAAAGATAGCTATTCGCCAGCCCGCCCGAATCCTCCCCCTGTAAAAGAAAACCCTCCGAAGATTCATCTCCACACTCCTTCGGGGGATATCCCCTTTACCTAAATAAATATAGACTACCAGAGCCTAAAAAAGAATACAACTAATTTCTCAGCTTATCTGCCATTTCTCACCAATGGCAAAGCTGCCCTCCACTTAATCTGAGTAGCGTATAATTTTGTGTGTAAATTCTAAAGGAAGACGGGCAAAAGGTAAAAAATAGGGTATCCTATTAGTTTGAAAAAGCAAACACGCTGTGTTATACTTACTCTTCAAAAAAGTTAGATTCATCAAGGGAATTTCCTCCGGTATGTGCAATCATTAGTCCACATTCTGTGTAAACAAGCAAAAATTTTTTCAGCAGAAGGAGAAGGAATAATGAGCTTTTTCATACAATTAGAGTGCTCTCAGTGTGGCAAGAGCTACTCCCCCAGAGAGATTCATAATCTCTGCACCTGCGGGAGCTCCCTTATGGCGGTTTACGACCTCGCCGCGGCGGCCAAAAGCCTGTCCAGAGAAGCTCTGTCAGGGAGACCCCCTAACCTGTGGCGATATCGGGAGCTTCTGCCCGTCTTCAATGAGGAAAACATCGTCACTCTGGGAGAGGGCTTCACCCCATTAATGAAAGCCGAGGAGCTGGGAAGGTCGCTTGGTTTCCGTCATCTCTACATTAAAGACGAATCCCTTAACCCCACCGCCTCCTTTAAAGCCCGGGGATTGGCGGTAGCTGTCTCCAAGGCGAAGGAGTTAGGGATAGAAAAGGGTACTCTGCCTTCTGCGGGGAATGCTGCCGGTGCCCTGGCTGCCTATGCCGCCAGAGCGGGGATAAAGACCTTTGTGGCTATGCCTGCGGATACCCCGGAGGCCTTCTCCTTTGAGTGCCGAGCCTACGGGGCGGAGGTCAGGTTGGTGGAAGGATTGATCTCCGATGCCGCCCGCCTCTGCCGGGAGAAGGTAGAGCAGGGGTGGTTCGATTTCTCCACCCTCAAGGAGCCTTACCGCGCAGAGGGGAAGAAGACCATGGGCTACGAGCTGGCAGAGCAGATGAACTGGGAGCTGCCTGAGGTGATAATCTATCCCACCGGAGGGGGTACGGGGATAATTGGAATGTGGAAAGCCTTTGCCGAGATGGAGGAGCTCGGCTGGGTGGGAAAGAGGAAACCCCGCATGGTGGCCGTCCAATCCGAGGGGTGCGCTCCTGTGGTGAAAGCCTTCCAATCCCGTCAGGAAGTCTCCGAGGCGTGGAAAGATGCCCGCACCCTGGCTCTGGGAATCAGGGTTCCCCATGCTTTCGCCGACAGACTTATCCTCAAAGCCCTCTATGAGAGCGAAGGGACGGCTGTTGCCGTCAGCGAGGAGGAGATAGTCCGCAGCTTCTATGAAATCTCCCAGAAAGAGGGCATTCTCCCTGCTCCCGAGGGAGCGGCTACCTGGGCGGGTCTGAAGCGTCTGCGGGAGATGAAGCTGGTAGACCCGGATGAGAGGGTGGTGCTGTTCAACACCGGGAGCGGCTTGAAATATATGGAGGTGATGCGAGATTACTGATAGATTCCACTTCGAGCGCCTTGTTAGCTCCCATGCCCGGAAAGGGACGACAGAAAATAATTATCCCTTTTTGGTGAATAAATAGGGAATTTTTGCATAATATTACATAGAGGCTAATCCCAACATAGATGGAAAACATAGAGGCGAGTAGATGATTTTTAAGGGACGAAAGACGATTTTATGGGCAGCGATTGTCTTTCTTCTTGTCCCTTCTCTCGCCGCCTACCAGGAGCGGACGACCATAGAGGAGTTCTGGAGCATCGGGGAGGAGAGAGCGTACAGCTTCGCCATCAACCAGGTAGAAATCGGCTACCAGTGGAACAAGCTGGTAGAGAAGACCCTCTATCAGGGTCAGCCAGCCTACCATTTTGAGCACCGCCTTTCCCTCGATTTCGGTCCCATTGGAGGGGAGCTCAGGGTGGAATCCAGGGCTGAGCTCCTGGTTACCCCACAGGGTCTTCCACTCTACTACCGGGCAGAAGGGGAGGCCAGAGGGGTGAAGCAGTCGGTAGAGATGGAGTTCACCGCCGAAGGCGTGAAAGCAACCACCGAGCGGAATGGTCAAAAATCACCCCTCACCGGCAAGCTCTCCCCCGGCTCCTACTTCCTGGAGAACAATATCATGGGACAGTTTAACATCCTCCTGGGGATGGAACGCCCTTCTCCGGGAGAGACGGCAGAGACCAGGTTTTTCTCCCTCAATGCCTTTCGGGAAATCGATTATCAGCTCAAGGGCCTTCCCGAGGAGACTCTCGTCATCCAGGGGAGAGAGCAGAGGTGCTCGGTGCTGGAGGACTCTCTGGGTTCAAAGCTCTGGCTGAGCAAGGAGGGGAAGCTGCTACGGCTGGAGATGCCCGCCCAGAAGCTCGTCATCAGGCTGGTAGAGGAGGAGCCTACCCCTCTCCCCGCCGGAGCAGCCCGCCCTGGGTCAGCTTTGGCCACTCTTTTCCGCATGGTGGAGCTGGGGGGAATATTCCTGCTGATGGGTCTCCCCTGGCTGCTACTGCTGGGAAGGGATGGGCTGAGGCGATGGTACTTCTGGTTGATTTTGCTGGTGGTGACCTGCGGCATGCTCCCCCTGACCCTCAAGGTGCAGCCCTTTCTTCAGGCAAAATACAGCCAGGTGGTAGCCCGTCCCCTTATGGACCGGGGGCTCACCATTTATATCGCCATGGTGGGAACATTCGCCCTGTCGGGGATTGTGCAGGAGTTCCTGAAGTGGCTCCCCATCTACGCCTATCGGCTGATTGCCAGAGGTAAGGCTAACTACCGTAAGATTATCGCTGTGGGGCTGGCAGCCGGGCTGGGGTTCGGCTGGTGGGAGGCGTGGTGGCTGTTCAAGAGTGGATTCGGAATTATCCCCTTCACCTTCTGGGCGTATTTCGAGCGCTTCTTCGCCATAATGTTCCACAGCGCATCGGCAGTGCTCCTCGCCCACGGAGTAGCCACCCGCCGCAGCGGAAGATTCTACGCCCTGGCTGCCTTCCTCCACGGGCTGGGGAACTACACCATCCTCCTCACCCTCCAGAACCTCATCTCCACCACCCAGCTGGAGGTTTTGATAGCCATCTACGATGGATTAATCCTCACCGCCACCCTGTGGCTAATTTACAGATATAAAAAGCTGAAAGCCATAAAACCTGCCCCCGCTTGAAGCAGGGATCATCATGGCGATAATCAAGCTGCTTCAAATCCTGTCGGGCGTTCCATAGAAGTTTAGCCCCTGCCTTGCTTTTCATTGTTTCTGGCTTTTAGCCTGAGTCTCGCAACCGTAGCTAAAAGGAATAATTTCGACCGCATATTGTCCAGACGATTTTTTAAGTGTATAATTTATCAAAAACAAAATATTTGACATATAAATAATTGTTGTTTATAATTATTGTAAGAAGGAAAAATTACAAGCTCATCAATTGAAATATTACCTTCTCTGTTGATATTAAAGTTTGTATATATTATTAAATAATAAAAAAGAATAAGTCCTGCAAGATAATTGTTTTTAAGGAGTAAAGTATAATGCCAAATAGGATACTAGATATAGCAATAATTTCTATGGGGTTTTTCCTATATGGTTATTTGGCATTGAGAATATTACGGATAAAGGCCAGAAGAATTTTACATAAACGATTTTTTCATGCAGCGATTTCTATTTTGAACAGTAGCCAAGATGATGAAGATTGTATTCATCAGTTTAATCTAAATTTTAGAAAACTCTCTGAAAAAAACCCACAGTTATCAAGTGATATAAAAAGTTCCGTGGATATTATTGAAGATATGATATTTTATTATGATACATTAGTCGAAAAATTGTTCAAGCTTCGATTTGGATTATATATAACAAATGATATTAGGAACAGATTAGTAAATATTGCAGATAAAATGAGAGAGAAAAATCCTTTTGTTTCACTGCATCCAAAAGATGCAAATCTCCTGGCTAATTTAAAACGATCAATTGAGACTGGTAATGCTGATTTAGCATCAACAATTCTAAAGCAACTATCAGAGGAAATAGAAGTTAAGGAAAGTAATGTAAGGACACAAAGGAAGAGAAATATTGTGGCTTTTATTGTTGCAATAATTGGTGCTTTTCTAACAATATTTTTTGGATTTCTTTCATTTTTTAAATGATGAAACTATTTACCTCGATTGACATACATTAGAAGTCTAATATCGAGCAGAAATACCTTAGAGGAAAAAAGAAAAGCAAAATTAAAAGTACTATTAACAATAAGCTAAATAATGGATCAAATAACATTATTGATTGTAAATACTGTCCTTTATGTTATTATACTTTTGTTCATTTATCATCTTAGAAATCATTTTGATAAAAAGATAGAAGATTATAGAACAGATAATATAAGAGCAATAGAGATGTTTAGAGATGAATTATTTCGCGAGAGTAGAAGATTTGAATTAAAATACGAAATATTTAAAGGGATCACTTGGGCTTTATCACAGATTCATTGGCTAATTACTCGAATTGATTGGGGAAAATTATTTCAAGCTTATGAAAATATGGAGTATCAAACGGCTTTAGTTGCTAACTTCTATGGTGAAGATGTTAATAATAAATTGAATGAACTTGGAGCATTGTGAAAAGAAATTTCCGAGAAAAGGACAGCTTTAGATAGCAAATTAAATAATATTTCTTGGGAAAAAGCTGAACTTGAAGAACAAAAGAAATATTTAAATATCATTTCTTCTGCCGAGCCTAAAAATTATGAAGACATAATTCGTAGAATTTAGCTTAAAATTAAAAT
>NJBL01000060.1 GCA_005223145.1 bacterium (candidate division B38) B3_B38
CTGATAACCCCGGCGGTGAGGTGCGTCTGGCGGTGGGGAACTTTGATTCCGATGCTGATCTGGAGATAGCCGCAGCCACCGGTTATAATGGTGGCAACCTGGTCAGGCTGTTTGAAAAGGATGGCACCCTTATCAAGCAATTCTTAGCCTTTGGGTTTGGCGGCAACACCAACGGTGATGTGCAGATAGCCGCCGCTGATATAGATAATGATGACATCAGTGAGATAATCTGCGCTCATGGTGAGGGAGGGAGTTCCGCAGTCAAAGTCTTTAAGGCTGATGGCACCGTGGTCAGGAGCTTCAAAGCCTTCGGTGGGGTAAACGCCCAGGGCGAGGTTCACTTAGGCAGGAGCAATTACTGAAGAGCTTATTGTAAGCACATTTCAGACAAGAATCTATTAATGCATCTGGCTGCCAGTTCACCGGAAAGAATTTTATAGAAATAAAGAGGGCGAGGGGGAAAATCAGGCGGGCTTTTTGGAAGTGTTTTCCAACCTTTTCAGGGTAAAAAGGAGAAGCTCGCAGTTCCCATCCTCGCCCTCTTTTATATTTAGTGCTCGCCAGCATCCATATTAAATTAACTTGATTAGGCTACCCTTTCTCCTGTTTTAATTATAATATTATCTATTTCTATTTATTAGACGCTGAGAAGGGGTAAATAGTTCCATTAAAATATACTCAGATAGTATTTTTTTCATGTTTATATGATATTTGGTGAAGAATGCAATAAACTATCGGCATAAGTCTGATTTTTTTGTAGGATTATGGCTTGTTATGTTTTCAGTCTTTGTCCTACAACATAAAGTAAAAATGAGGTATAATAAAGCAGGTATGAGGAAGGGTACTTAAAATAGGCAGAGGTTCTTCGAAAACGGAAAGGAGGATGGAGAATGAAGGTGTATAGGGTAGCAATGATAACCATATTCCTGCTGGTGCTGGCAACAGGGCTATATGGGGCAAGTGAACGCCAGGGCAGCTGGAACACCACCCTTTTTGGGGCTCTGTTATTCGATGGAGGGAGCGCTTTCGACATTGGCGGGGCAGTGGGCTATAACCTCACCTCCCGGCTGGAGCTGGAGGGGGAGGGGAGCATCGCCTTTTCCGGCCCCAACTCTTACATTATAAGTGCAGGGGTACTTTACAATTTTGATGTCCAAACTGAGAAACTCTCCCCATATGCCCTGGGCGGGCTGGCTTACACTGGAGTGAGCGGAAAAGGTGGAGATGCCGATGTGATGCTTGGTGGGGGGATAAAATACGACATTAGGAAGAGCTTTAAGATACGGTTTGACCTCCGCTTCTACCTGGGTGATGGTACCTGGACTAAGCTCTCCACTGGATTAATGTGGACATTCGACTGATGGGGAGTCCTTCATCTCCGCGGTAAAGGGGCAAAAAAGGATAAGGTCTGCTGACCCTCTCGCCTTTTTGGTGAGCAGCCTAAAGGGTGAGGAGAGGGGCTTTTATTTTTCAGAGCGGTGACAGAGCAGGAACAAGGACGATGAGCCAGAGATTCAGAAGCGTTGATTTAGTGCTGGTGGTAATGGTTCTCATCTGGGGAGTCAATTATCCAGCCATCAAAAGAGCCCTGAGGGATTTTTACCCTATGAGCTTTAACCTTCCCCGCTTCATCCTCGCCTCTCTGTTCATCCTTTTTCTTCTCAAAGTAATGGAGAAGGGGGTTCCCTTCCGCCGTAAGGATTGGCTCCCCATCTTAGGTCTTGCCCTGCTGGGGCATACCATCTATCAACTCTTATTCATCTACGGGATATACCATACCTCGGTCTCCAATGCCTCGGTCATTATGGCGACCTCGCCCATTTTCGTCGCCCTTCTGAGCTCCTTCTCCCGCTATGAGAGGGTGAAGCTGTGGACCTGGGTGGGGGTTTTCCTCTCCTTTTTTGGCATCTATCTGATTGTACAAGCCAATAGCGGTGGGTGGAAGCTGGGTGGCTTCTCCTATAAAGGGGACTTCCTTATCATGGGCTGTTCGGTGTGCTGGGCGCTGTATACGGTGATTGCCAAACCGCTGCTGAAACGCTATTCCCCCCTCAGGCTGACTGCGGTGTCCATGGCGCTGGGGACTTTGTTTCTTATTCCCTTTTCTTTCAGGGAGCTATGGCAACAGGACTGGCATAGAATAGCTCCCATAAGCTGGCTGGCACTTGTTTATTCCTTCAGTTTAGCCATTGCCATAGGGTATACCATCTGGTATATAGGGGTAGCGAAGCTCGGTGCCACCCGCACCTCCGTTTATTCCAATCTGATCCCGGTGGCAGCCATATTCTTTGCCTGGGTTTTTTTAGAAGAGAGGCTGACCCTGGGGCAAATAGCGGGAGCAGCCATGGTGCTGTTTGGGGTCTTCCTGACCCGCATCAGGGACAAGGAGCTGCCCTCCCCCAGGTGAAGGGACCTCTGCGATATTTAAAGCTGTTATAACTTTAGATCAAATACGTTATATAAATTACGGTGAATCCTTCTGAGAACCTTTTATTTCCTCTAAAAGAGAATAAAAGGAATCATCATAAGGCATGTTTTGATAGTCTTTTTTGATACTGATTAACTGCGAAATAATCCCATACGATGATTGACATACCGATTATCCAGTTTCTTGTATCTCTGTCTTTTGTCGCAATGAAATAGTTCAACAGCGCCGGTGATTGTATTGCTAACATGAACTTGGTCATCAAGAGTTTCAAAAACCTATATTTAACCTTTTTTCATCTCTAAAGTCTAATTTAATACTTGACATTACTAATTTAATTAGTATATACTTTAAACAAAAATGGGGGGGGTTAAATTAATGAGTTCATCCAGAAAAATTAGCTTTAGCTTTAATATAGAAAAGTTTGTCAATGCTATAGCTTATTTTGCGAGCAAAACTGAGCGTTTAGATAAATTTAAAGCAGTAAAATTATTATATCTTGCCGATAGGTATCACCTGATTAAATATGCTCGCCCAATAATAGGGGATCGGTACTGTAAATTAACATGGGGCCCAGTTCCTTCCCATTCTTTAGATGAAATAGATGCTGCCCTTGATTTACCTGACTTTTCTACAGATTTATTTAATCAATATATAAAATTTGATAGAAAGCCTAAGCATCCAATTTTAAAAACTAAGAAACCTATAGATTTAGATGTATTTTCTAAATCAGAAATAGAAGCTTTAGATTTTACTCTAAAAAAATATGGCAATAAAGATTTTAATGAGTTAGTTAGAATTACACATAGTCATGCTACATTTAAAAAAAGCGAATACGAAATTGATTATAGATTATTTTTCGAAGAATACCCTAGCTCCAAAGATATATTAGAATTAATGGAATTAGAGCAAGAAGATAGAGATTTATTCAAAAAATTAAGTGAGTAAATACCCGCCTAAAATAATTGATTCCGCTTTTAGACATGCCCTTAAAAGAGGAGCAATAATTTGCACAGTTTGGGAATACGAGATTATTTCTAAACCTAAGTTTTTTATAACTCTTAATAAGGATTTATCTTTAGATGTTATATATTTTTTCCCAACCACTTCCAAGATTGATTGGTTTAATAAGCATCCAAAACATGAGTCAGATATAATTAGAATTCCTCCCAAGGAAATATCTTGCTTTTATCTTTATACAATAATTGATTGCAGGCAAGAATGCTATCTGGCAAAAAGTAAATTAAAGAAAAGGTTTCAAGAAGGAGAATTGGAATTTAAAGAATATTTACCAAATAGTTATTTAAGAAAATTAGACGAAGTAATAAAAAACTCAAGCCTTTTATCTCCTAATATTAAAAAAATTATTTGCCCCTAAATAAGTTTAATCTTGCTTGATTCCATAATATTGGCTCTTTTTCTAAATCTACTTAAATCTTATCTTAGAAGGGCATATTTTCAGTAGAAAAAACTTGACAGAAAATTATATATCTAATAAGATTCCGAATTACATATTTTAAGACTTCGATTTCTGTTGACACAATATAGATTTCCATATTAGAATGAACCAAATTTTGTGGAATAACTAGGCTAACTCTTGACAAGGGGCTTTGCAAAATGCAAGGCAAAAAGGTATTCTCTCTGCTGGCTATCGTATTCGCCTTGGTTCAATTGGGACTCTTTCTCCCACAGCAGAGCAAATCGGTGAAGCATAATCAATCGGGGGTTAAATATTACAACCAGAGGAAGATGGAAAAGGCCATCAAGGAGTTTCAAAAGGCAATTGAGATAAACCCCTTTTATGCCGAAGCTTACAATAACTTAGGAGCGGTCTATCTGTATAAAGAAGAGTATAAGAAATCCATCCCGTATCTGGAAAAGGCGATAGAGGTGGACCCCACCTACGGTTTCCCCCATTACAATCTGGCTATTGCCTTACATTATCTGGGGAAGGATGAGGATGCCATTGCCGAGCTGAAGGAGGCTATTCGCCTCAACCCCCGCAATTTCAAAGCTTACTATAATATGGCTTGCTACTATTCGCTCCTCAACAAGATAGACCTGGCAATAGAGAACCTTCGGCTTTCCATTGAGTATGGCTATTCTAATTGGGATTTGATAGAGACGGACCCTGATTTAGACAACATCCGGAAGGACCCTCGCTACAAAGAGATTATCGCCCAAAGACCTCCCACTACGAGTGAGCAAGGGGGTGCTTTCTGTAACCTCTGACGGGGAATGCACTATTTCGGCTGGCTCTCGTTATTACCGCCACTGATTGCTATCCTGTTAGCTATCAAGACCAGACAGGTCTACTTCTCTCTGCTGTTGGGCATCTGGCTGGGATGGATGATTTATTATCAATGGAATCCACTTCGTGGGGCGGTGGGAACGCTGGCTGCCTGTGTGGATGTCTTCCTCAATCGGGGGAGAACCGAGGTTATAGTTTTCAGTCTCCTCATCGGAGCGCTGATAACCCTGACCCAGCGCTCAGGTGGAATGGAGGGTTTCATCAACCTGGTGGTGAATCGGGGGCTTATCCGGGGTCGGAGAAGTGCGGGGCTACTTTCTTATATAGTGGGGTTTCTGGTCTTCATTGAGTCAAACATCACCTGCCTCATTGTGGGAGCTATCTCACGTCCCATTTACGACCGCCTGAAAATTTCCCGAGAGAAGTTAGCTTACATCTGCGATTCCACCTCGGCGCCAGTCTGCATAATGATTCCGTTGAATGCCTGGGGTGCCCTTGTCCTGGGTCTGTTGAGTGAACAGGGGGTGGAGCGACCGGTATGGGTGCTGATCAACGCTCTGCCGAGGAATTTTTACGCCATCTTCGCCCTCCTGTTGGTGCTCACCATCGTCCTGACTCAGCGGGATTATGGTCCCATGGCCAGAGCAGAGCGTCGTGCCCGGGTGGAAGGCAAGGTCTTGCGGGATGGGGCAACCCCTATGGTCTCCACTGAGGTGACCGCCATAGAGCGGAAGGGTGGGGTTCCCCCGCGAGCTTACAATATGTTAATCCCCGTTGGTACTATGATAGGTATGATGCCTTTGGCGATGTACATCACCGGTAAGGGCAAAATAACTCAGGGCTCCGGCTCTACCTCTGTCCTGTGGGCGGTTTCAGCCGCCATTTTAGTTGCCTGCCTGCTCTATCTCGTCCAGCGTCTGCTGAGTCTGGCGGAGCTCAGCGAGCTGATTCTCAAGGGGATGGCCGGTCTGGTTCCTTTAGCCTTCATTATGTTGCTGGCTTTTGCCATAGGCAACACCTGCCAGGCGCTGGGGACCGGGGAGTATGCAGCCCGGGTAGTCTCCTTATGGCTTTCGCCCTGGGTTATACCCCTTCTCATTTTCCTGACCGCCTGCTTCATATCCTTCTCCACGGGTACCTCCTGGGGGACCTTTGCCATACTCGTCCCCCTGGGAGTTCCCATAGCCCGCCAGATGGGGATTGACCTCTCCCTGGTGGTGGCGGCGATTTTAAGCGGGGGGATTTTCGGAGACCATTGTTCCCCTATCTCCGATACCACCATCATTTCCTCTATGGCATCTGCCTCCGACCATATCGACCATGTCCAGACCCAGCTCCCCTACGCTATGACTGCCGCCGTGGTGGCGGTGGTGCTGTTTCTCCTTTTTGGATTATTATCATGAACCAAAGGATGATTTATGGACCCCTTTACCCATAGCCTCACATCAGGGATTTTAGCCCGCAGCGGGATAAGGCAAAGAATAGGGGGAGAGGCTACGGTGGCTTTGCTGCTGGCTTCCATCTTCCCCGACATAGATGTGTTCTCCCGCTTCTGGGGGGTTTCGGCAGCTATAAGAAACCATCGGGGCATTACCCATTCCTTCCTGGTGGCGCCGGTTTTTGTTCTGTTTATTGCTTATATGGTTTATAAGTTCGGCAATTACAAGAAGCTGTGGAATCTCTTCGGGCTCTGCCTGATGGGGATGTACATCCATATATTCTTTGACCTGTGCACCTCTTACGGAACCCAGGTCTTCTCCCCTCTGACCAACCGAATGTACTCTCTCGATTTTATTGTGATAATAGATTTCTACTTCTCCTCCATATTAGCGCTGGGGCTGGTGGGCTCGCTCTTGTTCAAGAGGAGGGCTCAACTGATAGCCCTTACCGGCATAGTCTGCCTGGCAGGGTACATCTTGCTGGGAGCGGTCAACCATTCCCTGGCTCTTGGTCAGGTGAAGGGGGCTATGGCTGAGAAGGGGGTAAGCTTTATCAAAGCCTCTGCCTTTCCTCAGTTTCTCTCCCCTTTCCGCTGGAGGGGGGTGGTGGAGACCGAAGGAGCTTATTATCGGAGCTCAACTTTTACCATCGGCTCGGAGAACATAGAGTTAGTGAAGTATGAAAAAATACCTCCCAACAGGTATATAGAGAGAGCCTGTCAGCTTGAGGAGTTAAAGGCTTTTCAGTGGTTTGCCCAGTATCCCCTCGTTCTCTATCAGCAGGAAGCCGACCGGCATATCGTCCGGCTGGTTGACCTCCGCTTCCGCGGTCCCGAGCAGAGAGGCGGCTTTGCCAGCATGCTGGTTGTGCTTGATGATGATGGCAGAATTATAGAAAGAAGGGTAAGCTTTTAAAAACCTTTTTCTTCTCTCCTGAATGGGAACTTCGGGGAGAAGATTTTCGTTATTAGAATATGAAAATAATTATTGACAAAGAGTGAGTTTAAGGAGAGAATTGGGGACATAATGTTTAGCTGCGCCAATTTGTTTTTAAAAAGGAGGTTGTAATGAAAAGTCACCACCTGAGATATGTTATCATCCTTGGAGTTGTCTTCTTCCTTGCGAGCCTTACCCTCTCCTGTGCCAAGAAGGTCGAGTCGGATAGGGCGCTGACGCTACTTCCGAAGGAGTCAACCTTCCTCTTCTCAGCCAATATAAAGAAGCTCGCCGCCACCGCTCTCTTCAACAAAATCAAAGAAGATACAGAAGCGCTGGAGAAGTATAACGAGTTCGTCGACAAGACCGGGATTGACCCCGAGAAGCACCTGGAGCGGATAGTCTTGGCCATACCACCCGATGTGGAGGAGACTCAGGAGGTTGCCATTGCTGTCTTCGGGACCTTTGACCCAGAGAAGATTCTGAGCGCCATTGAGGAGAAAGGGGAGGTGGAGACCAGCACCTACGAGGGGCTGGATGTTTACTCCTTCACCCCGGAGAACGAGCCGATGAGCATGAGCTTCCTTGCCGAAGGGTGCCTTGCCTTTGGCGGACAGGAGAGCGTAAAGAGGATGATTGAGCTCTCCAAGGGGAAGGGGGAAAGCATTGAGGCTAATGCCGAGATGATGGAGGTGCTCAAGGATGTTAACCAGGAGGATATGTTCTGGGGGATTGGTCTTATACCCGAAGATTACAGGCAGAAGGCTATGGCTAACCCGATGACCCAGAGCTTCGCCTCTTTGAGGTCGGTTATCCTCTCCATCAACGCCGAAAAAGGCATTGACTTCTCCCTCCTGAGCAGGAGCGATGAAGAGGAGGATGCCAAGCTGATAGCGGATGCCATCAAAGGCTTCGTCGCCCTGGGAAAGATGGGAGCCGGGGAGAAGCCCGACATACTGGAAGCACTCGACAATATCGAGATTTCGGCTGAGAAAAACGCGGTCACCATATCTATGCACCTCTCCGAAGAGCTGATGGAGAGGTTGGGCGAGGAGATGAAGAAGGGGTTAGGAGGTTTGAAGGAGCCCAGCGAAGAGCCAGTATTGAAGCCTGAGTCGTAGAGTCTGTAATAGAAATAATAGGGGATAGAAGACCTTTCCTCCTGTTATCTTTTAATACCTCTGCTTTTAAGCAGAAGATGTTGAATTTTGTCTTTATAGCCATCCTTAGTGTTGTCCAACTATCTGCCCTGGGAGGTTTCCATCCTGTTCTGCCTGCTGTAAGTGAGCCCTCCCTCCAGCAGGCATCACCCCTTATTGAGCTCCAAGCTCGCTCCCTGCAACCAGGAGAGGCAGTGCTTATCCGGGTTAAGGGATGGGAAATGATGGCAGAGGTAAGGGGTCGCTTTCTGCATCAGGAGCTTAGCTTTTTCTCGCAAGCGGGGGTGTGGTCTGCCCTGGGTGGGATAGGTCTGGCAACCTCCCCTGGGGTCTATCAGCTGGAGATTGAGGGGACACTTCCCGACGGCACTCTCCTCAAGGAAGTCAAGGATTTCACCATTGAAAAGAAGGTTTTTCCCTTGCAGCGTCTAAAAGTAGACCCTCGCTTCATAGTCCTCAGCCCTGAAGACCAGCGTCGGGTGGCTGAAGAGCAGGAGATAATAAGGAAGATCTGGGGAAGCCCCCAGCCCATCCGCCTCTGGAGAGGGCGGTTTCTCGCTCCCATTCCCGATGTGGAGGGGAGGGGCTTTGGTTCTTATCGGGTTTTCAACAACCAACGGCGGAGCCAGCACACCGGGGTTGATTTGTCAGCACCCGAGGGAACCCCGCTGATTGCCTGCAACAGGGGGATGGTGGTGCTAGCAAGGGAGCTCTTTTTCGGGGGAAACACCATATTCATTGACCACGGAGAGGGGCTCTATTCAATGTATTTCCACCTCTCTGAGATTCTGGTGAAGAAAGGGGAGATGGTTATCAGGGGGGAGACTATCGGGCTGGTTGGAGCTACCGGGAGGGTGACCGGTCCCCACCTCCATTGCAGTATCCGTTTGCAGGGTACTCGCCTCGACCCCTTCTCACTCTTCTCCCTTCCTCTGGAGGAGCGTTAGTCCAGCCTGCATTAAAAAGACCTATCAGGAAAATTCAAATATTTTTTATATAAGTTGAATTATTATTTATTTTTATGTTATTATAATATTTAAGATTTTTTCTCCAAAATGCCAGATAAGTTTGTTATAATATATTTTTTGACAGAAGGAGAAGTATGAACATAGTAGAGGTAAGCGAGAGAGGTAGGAAATGACCGTAAAATTGGCAATTTTCCTGGTGCTTCTTATACTGACGGCGGGTGAATTTATCAGGGCGTTATATCATCGCTATCGTTTGCTTCGCTTGGGCGGGGCTGAGGAGAGGTCAGATTCTCTGACGAAACGCCTGGGCAGCGCACTCTTCTCTGTCTTGTCCCAGAAAAGGCTTATAAAGGCTCGACCTATTACGGGCGTGATGCATTTAATGGTCTTTTGGGGATTTATATTCTTCATTCTCGGTTCCCTCAATCATATTCTGGAGGGATTTGTGAGGGACTTTTACATCTTCGGCGGAAGCAAATTTGGCTTTTATTACGCTACAATTCTGGACCTTTTTGCCGCCCTGGTGCTGGTGGCCTCGGTATATTTTGTCGTGAGAAGATACCTTTTCCGCCCCCCTGCACTGACCATCCCCTCCCGCCAATCAGCCATTGTGCTTACCTTTCTTATAACCTTGATGCTCTCCTTTTTCCTTTACGAGGGTGTCCGTTCCCTGCTGGACCCCTCGCGAGTCAGCGGGGCGTGGTTGGGGGGGCTGACTGCCGGCTGGCTTCAGCACCTGAATCTGGGGGCGGGGGGTTGGTCTTTCCTCTATGGGGTATTCTGGTGGGTGCACATCCTCATACTGTTCGGCTTTGTGGTCTATGTTCCTCATTCCAAGCATCTCCATCTGATTGCGGGACCCATCAACCTTATTTTCCAGAACCGGAAACCCCAGGGGGAAGTCCCCCTTCTCGACCTTGAGGAGGCGGAGACTTACGGGGTGGAGAAGATAACCGATTTCTCCTGGAAGCACCTGTTAGACCTATTAGCCTGCGCTGAATGCGGTCGCTGCCAGGACCAATGTCCAGCTTATCAATCCCAGAAGCCCCTGACACCAAAGGGACTCATCGTCAACCTGAAGGAGCACCTGTTGAGTGAAGGCTCCGGGCTTTTGAGCGCGAGCAAGGGAGGGGAGGACCCTCCAGCAACTTCGCTTATTGACAAGGTGGTAACTCCGGATGAGCTGTGGACCTGCACCGCCTGCGGTGCCTGCCTTAATGTGTGTCCCGAAAAAATCGAGCAATTGCCCAAGCTCATCAGCCTCCGCCAGAGCCAGGTGCTTATGGAGAGCAAATTCCCTCCTCAATTAACTACCTTCTTCAAGAACCTGGAGTCCAACTACAATCCCTGGGGGATTGGATTCGCCACGCGGGCGGAGTGGACTGAGGGACTGGATGTGCCCCTTATCGCCGATAGCCCCGATGCCCAGCTTTTGTACTGGGTAGGCTGTGCCGGGGCTTTTGATGACCGCAACAAGAAGGTTGCCCGCACGATGGTGGAAATACTGCGACATGCCGGGGTTAAGTTTGCCATCCTGGGGAAAGAGGAGCGATGCTGCGGCGATGCTGCTCGCCGAGCGGGGAATGAGTATCTCTACCAGACCCTGGCTATGGAGAACATAGAGATTCTAAAAAAATATAAAGTGAAGGAGATGCTGGTCACCTGCCCTCACTGTTATAATACCTTTAAGAACGAGTATCCCCAAATGGGTGGGGATTTTCAGGTCTCTCATCACAGCCAGTTCCTATTCAAGCTGATAGAAGAGGGAACTCTCAAACCTGAGAGGGCAACCGAGCAATTAGTCACCTATCACGACCCCTGTTACCTGGGGAGGTTCAATGAGAGCTATGCCGAGCCGAGGGGTATACTTACTAACATACCTGGAATCAGACTGAAAGAGATGAAGAGGCACAAGGATATGAGCTTCTGCTGTGGAGGCGGCGGGGGACAGATGTGGATGGAAGAGACCCTGGGGACCAGAATTTACCTCCTGCGCACCGAGGAGGCTCTGAGAACCGATGCCCGGGAGATAGCCACCGCCTGTCCCTATTGCCTCACAATGCTGAGCGACGGGGTAAAGGATAAAGGAGTGGAGGAGAGGGTAAAGGTTAAGGATATAGCCGAATTTTTAGCAGAGGCTTTATAAGGTAGATTAGAGATGGGAAAGAGTCTATTCTTAATAGATGGCAGCGCTTTAGCCTATCGCTCTTACTTTGCCTTCATACGTAACCCCCTTATTAACTCCAGGGGGGAGAACACCAGCGCCGTATTCGGATTCACCAACTCCCTGCTGCGACTGATGACCAGGGAGAAGCCGGAATATTTAGCCGTGGTCTTCGATAGCCGGCAACCCACCTTCCGCCATAAAGCCTATCCTGCCTATAAGGCCACTCGGCAGAAGATGCCCGAGGAGATGATACCTCAGCTACCTCGTATTATGGAGGTGCTGGAGGCTATGAGTCTGCCTGTGCTGGAGATGCCCGGCTATGAGGCAGACGATATAGTCGGCTCGCTGGCTAAGAGATTCGCCGGCGAGGGGGTGGAAATATATCTGGTGAGCGGGGATAAAGACTTTTTCCAGCTGGTGGGTCCTGCGGTTAAATTTTACCATCTGCGCAGCACGGGAAAGGAGGTGGAGATTCTGGATGATGAGGAGGTGGAGGAGAAATTCGGTGTCCCTCCGGATAAGGTGGTCGATGTTCTTGCCCTGATGGGTGATTCCTCTGACAATATACCCGGAGTCCCCAGAGTGGGGGAGAAGACCGCTATCCAATTGGTAAAAAAGTTCGGAAGCCTTGACGAGGTGCTAAGACGCTCGGAGGAGATAAAAAGGACAGCTATTCGGAAGAGCGTTGAGGAGAACAGGGATTTAGCCCTCCTCTCGCAAAGGTTGGTTACCTTAGATTGCGATGTCCCCCTGGAGCTCTCTCTGGATGAGCTAAAGATAAAGGAGCCCGAAAGGGATAAACTGATTGAGCTCTTCAAGGAGCTGGAGTTCACCAGTCTCCTGCAGGAATTTCCTCTGGGCCAGGTTGAGGAAGAGCGTCATTGCATGGTGATCGATTCGCTTCAAACTCTACAGAGCCTTATCGAGATGCTCACCCGGATGGGCAGCTTCGCTCTCGACCTGGAGACCACCAGTCCCAATCCGCTACAGGCGGAGATGGTGGGCTTCTCCTTCGCCGCCGAAGAGAGGGAAGCCTTTTACCTGCCGGTTGCCCCACCCCATGCCCGCATCCCCCTGGAAGAGATTTTATCCCATCTCCAGCCGTTGCTGGAGGATGAGAGATTAAAGAAGTGCGGGCAAAATATCAAATATGATATGCTGGTGCTGTCAAATTACGGGGTTGAGCTGCGGGGGGTGGATTTCGACACCATGGTGGCTTCCTATCTGCTAAACCCCTCCCGCCGGCAGCACAACCTCGATATCATCAGCTTAGAATATCTCAACTACCAGAAGATTACCTTAGAGTCCCTCATAGGAAAGGGGAAGAAACAAATCTCTATGAGGGATGTCCCTCTGGATAAAGTTTTCCCTTACGCCTGCGAGGATGCCGATATCACCCTTCGTTTGCGAAACCTTCTCCAGCAGAAGCTTTTGGAAACGGGCACCTGGGAGCTGTTCACTGAGGTGGAGGTGCCTCTAATATCGGTGTTAGTCGAGATGGAGCGGCAGGGTGTTGCCCTCGATATGGAGCTCCTGCGGGAGATGTCGCTCCGGCTGGACACACAGCTGCAGCAGATTGCTCATAATATTTACATCTTAGCCGGAGAGGAGTTCAACATCAATTCCACCCAGCAGCTGGGTAAGATATTGTTCGAGAAGCTCAAGATTCACAAAGAGCTGGGCATACGGCGGGTGAAGCGAACCAAGACTGGCTATTCCACCAATAGCTCTGTGCTGGAGGCGATGGGGGAGCATCCCTTGGTGAGGAACCTGCTGGAGTATCGCCAGTTATCAAAGCTGAAGTCTACCTATGTAGATTCCCTTCCCCAGCTGGTCAATCCAAGCACCGGCAGGGTGCATACCTCGTTTAATCAGACCGTCACCGCCACCGGAAGGCTCTCCAGCAGCGACCCCAACCTCCAGAACATACCCATCCGAAGTGAGGTCGGTCGGCAGATAAGGAAAGCGTTCATCCCCTCGGACAAATACAGGCTCTTTCTTTCTGCCGATTACTCCCAGATTGAGCTCCGCATTATGGCTCATCTCTCCGGGGATGAGACCCTGGTCGAGTCATTTATGAGGGATGAGGATGTCCACCGGCGCACCGCTTCTCTGATATTTGAGGTTCCTCCAGAAGAGGTGACCTACGAGATGCGTTCCAAGGCTAAGTCGATAAACTTTGGCATCATTTATGGTATGGGACCTTTTAGGCTGTCCAGGGAGATTGGCATCTCGGTGGAAGATGCCCGCAGGTTCATAGAGTCCTATTTCCAGAAGTATCCCAGGGTGCATCAATATATTGTCAACAGTCTGGCAGAAGCTAAGCGTTTGGGGTATGTCACCACTCTGCTGAACCGACGCCGGCTCCTTCCCGAGCTCCACTCTACCAACCAGGGGGTGCGAGCGGCAGCGGAGAATATCGCTATAAATACCCCCATACAGGGGAGTGCTGCCGACTTAATCAAAGTGGCTATGATCCGCATCTCCAAAGGGATTAAGCGGCGAGGCTGGCAGACCAGGATGCTCCTCCAGGTGCACGATGAGCTGGTATTTGAGGTCCCTGAAAAGGAGCTGGAGGAGGTTAAAGACTACATAAAAAAGGAGATGGAGGGTGTATATCGATTGAGTGTTCCCATTAAGGTTGCCATTAGCACTGGCAAGAACTGGTACGAGGCGCATTGACGCTTTAACTTATTATTAAGAACAAGAATAAAGGAGGAGACTTAGTATGGACGCTAAGAAATTTATCGAGGAGAAGGTAAAAGAGATAAAGGAGACGGTGGGTGATAAGAAGGCTCTGGTCGCTCTTTCGGGTGGGGTGGATAGCTCCACTACCACCGCATTAGCCCACCGAGCTATCGGAAGGCGGTTGATCCCGGTCTTTATTGACGATGGCTTGATGCGGGTGGGCGAAGCGCATCGGGTGAAGGACTTCTTCAAGAAGCTGGGAATCAAGGTGCGGATTGTGATTGACCGCCGTGAGTTCTTCACCGCGACCGCCACCGACCCCGAGGTCAAGCGGAGGAAATTCCGCCGCACATTCTATCGGATGCTCGGCAGGCTAGCACGCCGCTACAAGGCTAAGTTCTTGCTGCAGGGGACCATTCTCACCGACATTGAGGAAACCAAGCGAGGAGTCAAAACCCAGCACAATGTTCTGGAGCAAATGGGTATAAAGCCCAAGAGGTTCAACTTACCTCCGGTGATCATCGAGCCCTTGAAGGAGCTGACAAAGAATGAGGTGAGGGAGGTTGCCAGGGAGCTGGGACTTCCACCGGAGATTTACGACCGCATGCCTTTCCCCGGTCCGGGCTTAGGCACCAGGGTTCTGGGGAAGTTGAGCCCCCAGAGGGTGAACATAGTGCGCAAGGCGACCACCATAGTGGAGGGCGAGCTGGCTCAGTTTAAGCCCTTCCAGGCTTTTGCTGTGCTCTTGAACGATAGGGCGACCGGGATGAAAAAGGGGAAGCGACACTTCGGGAATATCATAGTCATCCGGTCAGTGGAATCGACCGACGCCCGCACCGCCACTCCCAGCCAGATACCCTGGGAGGCACTTCAGAAAGTCCAGCAGCGCATTTGCAAGGAGATACCCTCGGTGAGCCGGGTTCTCTATGACCTGACCCCGAAAGAGCCGGCTACTATAGAATACATATAAGAAGCGGTTTTAACCGGAGGAGAAGGAATTCTTTCGCTTTAAAATGAGCTTCTTTCTCCTGTCGCCCTGTAAGCTTGTGCAGCCTTTGCTCAGGGGAGAGAATTTCTCTGTCTGCCGATATATTGGGCAGAAAGAGGTTTCCTTTCCAGTCGTTATTAAGCCCCCTGCTGGGGGGTTCCTATCTTTCTAACCCGGACAAGACTGCCGGCAGGAAGCCGGTGAATCCCTGAGGAGCACTATAGGTGTCATATATCAGTCCCGAGCGAGCCAGGAATTTGTTGGTGTAGCCAAAGAAGTAGTGCCACAGCATATTGAAGACCTCCCCGTAATTAACCCTGTTTCTTACCGCGCTGATATCCTTTAAATCCTCTTTTATCCGGTCGTAATAGGTCTGCAGCCAGTTGAGTATCTCCTCGCTTACCATGCCCCGTATTTTCTGGAACATCTCCTGGTCGGCTTCGGTAAATACAGGTATCAGCAGATGATAGGCATCGTCTTCCTGTGAGATGTAGCGAATTTTGACGAGGAAATTGAGGATGTGCTCAAGATAGTCGCGGTCAAGAGAGGTG
>NJBL01000005.1 GCA_005223145.1 bacterium (candidate division B38) B3_B38
GGTTTCGGGAATAAGAAAACTTGGGATACAGACTTTAGAACATTATTTCTTAAATTTAATAATGAGATTTCACATAAAATATTTTCTAACGGGCTTAAACATAAAGGCATGTGTATGGATATAATGGATATAAAAAATCGAGATTTTGATCTTGTATACTTAGATCCGCCTTATATAAGACAAGACAAGAGATCCCCAAAAGATTATTATTCTATGTATCACTTCCTTGAAGGTTTAGTAAATTATAATAGATGGAGATATATGATTGATTGGAAGACTAAAAATAAAAGATTAATTAAAGAAAATAGAATTTGGGATAATAATAATTTCGAAGAAAATCTAAATATTTTATTTAAAAGATTTCAGTATTCTATGATTGTTCTTTCTTATGGCGACCCAGGATGCCCTTCTATACAAAAAATTAAGGAACTATTATATAAATATAAATCAATAATAAATATTATAAAAACTCCATACAAATATAAATTAAATAATAAAAATGATCAGAAAGTTTACGAAGTACTGATAATAGGAAAATAACTTTAATGCTTTTCTGAACATTTTTATAAGAATAGTATTAATTAGCATCTGTACATTGCAAATATATTTAATGATACATTCCATTTTTTAACTAAATATATATTAAAATATTTAAAAATTGATTGTGGAAAAATAGGGGCGAAATACAAAAACAAAGCGTATTTTGGCTAAAATTAAACCAGCTTGCAATGCTTAGCTTATCCTTCTTCAGAATCTCATCAGCCCGCCTTTTTTGATAATAGGCGCAAAAAGAAAAGGCAACAGTCGTGGTCGACCATTGCCCTGGTACCGATTATATTATTGCGTGGGAGAGCTTAATGCCGGAGATGTGAAAGGCGAGAGTTTCAGGTAGGAAACTCTTCAAGAGCATCAAGCTCTCCCCTTTTATGAATCCATACCTGGCGGAGATATAACACTGTTTGAACCAAGGAAATGCTGCGAACCAGGTATTTGATTCTCTCTTGATAATTAATGCTAATACATATACTACACATTGTCAAGCGGAAACTGCAGTATATATTGTTAAAACGGCGGTATTAAGAGGGGAAATACGCTGATAAAGGATTAACCTTTGAGATGGGAATGCATACATAGAGCTACTTTTACCCCCTCCTTGCGGTGTATGGCTCATTTTAGCCGTGAGCAAGTGATTGTGCCATTTCATAAATTGACCTGCTATTTGTTATCCGAAACTGAAACCATCTTGCACTCTTTTGCGCAGCAATTTTATAGTTGCATTTAAAGAAACAGGCAAAGCTCTGGTACGCCGGTAGGTTTTTGGTGACTTGTTGAAGGTCAGGAAGGGAAATTGAGAGCTTAGATTATCGTTGGTCGTAAAATACTCAACTCACCTTTTTAATAATCGGTCCAAAAAATAAAAGCAATAGTTACCGGGGTACTATTGCTATAATATCAATTATATTTACAGCCGAATAATTGCGAGGGAGAGCCTAATGCCGGAGGTGTAAAGGACGAGAGTTTCAGGTAGGAAACTCATTGAAAGCATTAGACTCACCCTACTTCCTGGAGAGCCCATACCTGGCGGAGGTACAACCTTGGTCAAACCAAGGAAATGGTGCGGACCAAGTATGTGACTCTCCTTATTTAATTAAATTATAAATCATTTATCGCACAATGTCAAGGGAAAGAATGCCATAAATGTTGTTAAGATATAGGTTATTAAAATGTGCCAAGCTATGATAATTTTGTATCCCGTCAAATTGAGATATATTTATTTTTAGCCCTCCTTTTCGGTTTATTGCTCATTTGTAGTAGTTATCGAATATCTTTTCAGCTTTTAAAAAATAGTATACATTACTAAGGTTTTCAATTCAAGAATATTTTTGATGAGAATCATATAAAATCGCCTGTGAAAAAATGGGGATAAGATAAAAAATAAACCGCTCTGCAATACCTTCCCTTGACCCTTTACACTCTTGTCGTTTGTTCCATAGTATGATAATATTAATTAGTATTTACAATCAGGGAAAAAGGGGAGGCAGTTTTGCCTAAGGATATAGGTCAACTCTTCCATGATGAGACCAAATATCATCGTCATAGGATGCCCCGGGGGAGCGGATTCAGGTTCAAAGACCCGGAGCCTTTCAAGACCTACCCCAACCCGCTGTCGGTGGTGGAGCTCCCCCCGCCAGATGAGGAGGGGGGAATACCGCTGTGGACTGCCCTGAGCAGGCGCCGCTCGCGGAGGGACTATTCTGCCAAGCCCATCACCCGGGAGCAGCTCTCCCAGCTTATCTGGGGAAGCTACGGGGTCTCTGGCAGATATGGAACCTATTACCTGCGCACTGCCCCCTCGGCTGGTGCCCTGTATCCGGTGGAGACCTATCTGGTAGTCAACTCGGTTGAGGAGGTGGAGCCGGGGCTTTACCATTATAATCCTCCTAAGCATAATCTGGAGCAACTGAAAAAGGGGGATTTGGGGAAAGACCTTGCCCGTGCCTGCCTGGGACAGGGGATGGTAGCCACCGCCTCGGTGGTCTTTGTGTGGACCGGCATCGCGGCACGCTCTAAGGGGAAATACGGCGAGCGGGCTTTTCGCTACATCTATATGGATGCCGGTCATATAGGCGAGAACCTCTACCTCTCTGCCGAGGCGCTGGGGCTGGGCTGCTGCGGGGTGGGTGCCTTCTACGATGATGAGGTCAACCAGGTCATCGGGGTGGATGGCAAAGAGGAAACCGCAATCTATCTGGGAACCGTAGGGTCCCTGCTTTAGATACGAGATAAAAGTCCCACCCTCAGTTAAACCCCTGAGGGGATAGGGGCTGCTGGGGTAATTGGGATGCCAAGTCTATAACCTAAAAAAGGGGGGTGATAGGATGGCAATTTTAAGACACCTGAAGAAAGTAGCCTTTTTGGTGCTACTGCTTCCGGTAATGGGAGCTATGGCTGCTCCCATGGGGGGAGACCTATATGTGGAGAAACAAGTCACCACTTCGGGGATAATGGGGCGACCCACATCCACCTGCCCCCAGAAGATATGGATGACCAAGGATATGCTTCGCTGTGAGGATCCCGACCACTACCGGGTGGTAATCTTTCGCCTGGACCAAAACCTCATTCTCATGCTAAACACCGTCCAGAAGACCTACCAGGAAGTAGCCTTTGAGGACTTCCAGCAAATGCTCCAGATGGGAGCCGCTGTGCCTGGAGAAACACCGGAGACGTGGGAGGTGATCGTCAGAAAGACGGGGAAGAAGCAGAAAATCTGTCAGTGCAACTGCTACCAGGTGCTCGTTGAGCAGCCCAGCTTGAATATGAAGGTTGAAATGTGGCTTACCGAAGATTTCTCCTACGATTGCTCATTGTTCCAAAAATACCTGGAGACCCTGGGGGGGACCTACTACAGCAAAAAGGCTATCGACCAATGGGCTGCCCTGAAGGGCTATCCCATCAAGACGGTGACCTACTGGACTATGGGGAATATGACCATGAGCTCTACCTGCCTGGTCACCAAGATCAGCCAGGAACCCATACCCAAAAAGCTCTTCAGCCCGCCCTCCGATTACAAGAAGATACCCTTTGAAATGCCCCCTACACCTCCTGAGAAGAATTGAAGAGGGATATTTTACCGAAAAAGGCTCAGCTATCGGAAACAGGGGGGAGAAAGTCATCAGCACCCTCATCTGAAATGAGGAGGTTGACCTCAGAAGAAGAGGAGAGTATAATCTCTTAGCTAAGTCTGAGAGATAGATGATGGAATCTCATAACTTCCTTCTGAAAGAACTAAATGGCGGGAAAAAGCGTTAATAATTATAGAGAATGGGTTATGCAATTAAAAGCTCTTCATAACTTTTGGAGGAAGTGGAGAGATAAATCCCATGGAAGAGGAGATAACCTTTACCGTCCCCATACGCCCCGACATGGAGCTGGAGGTAACACGCGTAGCCTCCTCCGTTGCCGAGGCGATGAGGCTGGGTAAGGACAAGATTGACGAGATCAAATTAGCCCTGATCGAAGCCTGCCTGAACGCCTTCGAGCACTCTAAAAGCAAAGAGAAGAAGGTCCATATCAAAATCAAGATGACCGACGACCGCCTGGAGATAATTGTTAGAGACTATGGGGTCGGCTTCGACCCCTCCAAGGTAAAAGAGCCTAAAATCGAAGAGAAGCTCAAAAGCCCCCGCAAGAGGGGTTGGGGGTTAAAGATTATGCGCTCTTTAATGGATTCTGTGGTGATCAACTCCCACAAAGGGGGAACCAAGATAATTATGACTAAAAGAAGATAGGAGCTCAGGAGAAGGTCTATGTTAGAACAAGAGTTAACCTTAACTGCCAGGAAAGAGGATAAATACGCCGTTATTACCACTGAGGGGTATATCAACAATCCCGGAGGCGAAAAGATCGCCCACATGTGCTATCAACTGATGGACGAGGGCTACAAGCACTTCATCCTGAACTTCAGCCAATCAAAGGTGATTAACAGCATCGGAATCTCCATCCTCATTGAGATTATAGAGAAGGTTCTGGAGCTCAAAGGGAGTCTCTCATTCTGCGGTTTGACTAACACCATAGCCAAGACCTTTCGCATTATGGGACTCGCCCAGTATACCAAAATATTCCCCACAGAGGAGGAAGCCATTAAGGCACTATCCTGACGGAAAAGCTCCCGGCTGTGCTCCTGAAAGACCCTACCCAGACTGAAGGGAGCTTTTCGGAGAAAGGGGTATCGAGGGTAATGACCGCCATAAAAAAAGCACCCGTCAAAAATACCGTCGGTTTACTTCTGATTCTTATTGCCGCCAGCGGATGGCTTCTTTGCCTCAAGCCAGGCGCCGAAGAGCCTCCGTCGGTTCAGAGCTGGTTGGTGGTGCTATTTTTGCCAGTGATGATTGCCGGGGTCTCTCTTCTCAATTTCTGGAGAAGATGGGACCTGGGCCAGCGATTAAAAGCCTTCATATCCTTTTATCTCTCCCTCTACGGGCTCCATCTGCTGGTCAGCGCCCTTGTTCGCAGCCCTCAGCTTCAGGCAAGCGTCAAGAGGGGACTCCTCAGCCTCCTTGACCCCCTGGCTGCCCTGCTGGCTATCACCCTTACCATCTCCTTCTGCCGGCTCTACTACCCCCGTCACGGTAAAAGGCAGAAAATCCTCTTCTTCGCCATCATCGGGCTATTCTTCATCACCCTGCAAGCCAGCGGTCTCTTCCTTCTGTTGATAATCCTCATTCTCTTCCAGGGGCTGAGACTCCCCTGGCTGGTCACTGTGAGCCATACCTCACGGATAAAGCTCTTCCTGATTTTAGCAGGATTCTGGATTTCGCTCTTCTTTTTCTCTCTGCGGTCCCTCCTCCGCCCAGAAGCGCTCCCTGATGCCACCATCTATCTTGGTGGGGAACTCCACTACCTGTTCATGAAAACCCTTTTTGTTTACATCCTCCTGCTGAGTATCAGGATGGCGGTAAGCCTGGTGGAAACCAGCCAGCGGCTGAGGAGCAAAACCGCTCTCTCTTACCTCTTCAGAGCTGTGCTCCCCATTGTGATTTTGATCGGGGTTATCCTTGTAAATTTTATATTCCAGGGGGTATATTTTAAATTCCACAACCTCTACCAGGGCACCTTTCAGCGCCTTGAAAGACACGGCGAGAGGATTATCAGTGGAGAGAGGCTCCGCCAGTTAATAAGTAGCTCAACACAAACAGGAGACCCCGCTCTCGCTCTGAACAGCTTCGCCGCTGAGGAGGAGAGAGTAATCGCTGCCGATTTTCCCGGGACCTTCCTCAAAATCCAGCTGACCCCCTCCGAGGGAGGGCAGGGGATTGTCGCATTTTCCCCGTCCACCCCGCCAGAATTTCGCCGAGCCGAGACCCTTCCCCGCTGGTTCATGGAGAATATGTCCCCCAACTTTTTCGCCGAGAAGGGGAAAAAATTCTTCAAGTGCATTAAGAATAAAAAAATTAGGACCGAAGATGTTCTCCTTCAGCTCTATGTCCCCATCACCGGGGAAGCAGTCGAGGAAATAGAACGCCGCTATCAGGTAACCCTCAGGTTCTCACCCTCCCCAACCGGGGCAGATTCTGCCATCAATCTGCAGCAGGATACCGAAGGGCATGTGAGCGCCACCATTTCATTACCCCCATCTGAACAGGGGCAGCAAGGGGCGGTGACGAGTGGTGCCTATTTACGCCTCCCTCTCACCATCACCGACTGGGAGAATGGGGGAACCAGTCAACTGGGCAGTGTGCAGCTCTTCCCATCCTGGAAAGATGTGCTCAGCTCCTCGTACAGCTTTGATTATTCCGACCCCAACAGCTATCTGGCTAATACCAAAATGATGGCCTATGTCACTCTGATCGTTGCTCTGATAATCATTATCATCTCCTCTTTCATCGGTGGGCGGATCAGCAAAAGGATACAGCAATCTCTTGACTCCCTGGTCATCGGCACCAGGAAGATCGGGGAGGGGGAACTCGATTACAAAATAGGGATAAAGAGCCGCGATGAATTTTACAGCCTGGCTACCTCCTTCAACCTGATGACCGATAACCTGAAAAAATATATGGCAGAAATGGTGGAGAAGGAGCGCATAGAGTATGATATAAAAACCGCCAGCAAAATCCAGGCTTCCATACTCCCCGAGAGGGACCCTTCCCTGGAAGGGTATGATGTCATCAGCTATTTTCATCCAGCTAAGGAGGTGGGAGGAGACTACTACGACTACCTTTACCTCCCCAACAACCAGCTGGGAATAGTTATCGGGGATGTCAGTGGACATGGAATAGCCGCCGGGCTCTTAATGTCCATGGCTAAAAGCTGCCTTTACAATCAGGTCAAGACCTCCCACCAGGTGGAGGATGTATTGTTTGCTATGAACAACATGGTTAATGAGCTGCTGCACAAGAGACTCCTGATGAGTTTCTGCTACACTATTCTCGACCTCAAAAAAAGGAGGCTTACCTACTCCAGTGCTGGACACCATTTCCCCTACCACTACTCCGCATCCGAAGCCACCCTATACAACTTAGAATCTATCGCCTACCCCCTGGGGGTGAGGAGGAACTCCCGCTATGATAAGAAAACCGCTCATTTGAAGCCGGGCGACCTCCTTATCTTCTACTCCGATGGGATCATTGAGACCATGGACAATAAGGACGAACTCTTCGGCTTCGAACGCTTTGAGGAGCTTATTGTCAGAGATGCCCACCTCCCGCCCACCGAGCTTAAGCAGAGCATCCTGAGGGAGCTCAAGGAGTTCGCTAGGGGTACCCCTCAGGGGGATGACATAGCCCTTATTATAATAAAGGTTAAATAGCTATGGAGCAAAAGCCAGGAGGAGAAACCGCCGACTCCGAGCTGGTCGACCGACTACTCTTCAGCCTCACCTCCCTGGGCGAGCTGGGAGAAGCCCTCACCTCAGGGGAAGATTTCCTGAGCAACAGCCGCGCCCTCCTCCACCAGATTCTGGGCACCCTGATGATCTCCAAGGGAGCCATCCTCTTTTTCGATAGCAAGACCCGCCAGTTAACGGTCAAAGCCTCCCGGGGTATTAGCCGCAGGAAGCTAACCCTCAATCTGACGGATGAAGAGGTAGAGGGGCTCCAGAGCTTCAAAGGACCCCTCTTCCTATCCCAGCCCCCAACTTTCCTCGCACCTTTTATAAAAGGGCAAAAAGAGGCGATAGAAGCCCTCCACTCCTATATCTGGCTCCCTCTGGTGGTCAGAAAGCAGCTGGTGGGCATCTTGAGCCTGAGCCGAAAATTTATGGACCTCGAATACAAACCCGCCGATACGGAGCTGTTGGAGATTATCGCCCATCACCTGGCTATCGCCATCTACAACCACCAGCTCCTCAGTCAGCTAAAAGAGGTCAATTTCGAACTCAACCATAAAATCCTTCAACTGGAGACCCTCTACGATGTGGGCATAAGGATAAGCTCTCTGCTGAAGGCAGAGGAGCTATCCGAGGAGATTCTGCTGAGGTCCATCAGCCTCCTCGATGCCAATCAAGGCGCCCTGTTCCTGATAGATAAGAAAGATAACTACCTGAAGCTGGCCTCCTCCTTCGGCATTGACGAAGAGCACAAGGATAAGATAAAGATACCTCTGGGAGAAGGGCTCATCGGCGAGGTTGCCCGAAAGGGTGAGGCGGTCAGGGGATGGGGCCAGCCACAGCTAATGCTCCCCTGGGAAAGCAAATCCTTGCTGGCAGTTCCTATAATTATTAAGCAGGAGATTCTCGGGGTTATCTTCGCTGCCGATAAAGAGGAGAAGGGGGGCAAAATCATCGAGTTCACCCCGGCGGACGAACGCCTCCTCTCCAGCTTTGCCAACCAGGCGGCGGTAGCCCTTGAAAACGCCAGGCTCTACAAGGAGAGCCTGGAGAAGGAGCGTATGGAGAAGGAGCTGGAGCTGGCAGCCACCATTCAGAGGAATCTCCTCCCCCTCAAGACCCCCGAGATTGAGGGATTTGACATCTCCGCCCTGAACACCCCCTGCCGGCAGGTAGGAGGCGACTACTACGACTTCATCGAGCTCAACCCCGACCACTTCGGCATAGCCATCGCCGATGTATCGGGCAAAGGAACCCCGGCTGCCCTGCTGGTATCTGCCCTCCACGGTACCCTCCACGCCTATAGTGAAGAGAACTACTCCCTGCCCCAGCTGATGAGCAGAATTGCCAGAGCAATCTACCGCAGCTCGCTGGCTGAGGGATTCATTACCTTCTTCTACGGCATTCTCGACCCAAAGAAAAGAACCCTCACCTCGGTCAACGCCGGTCATAACTACCCCATCCTCCTGAGAGCTGACGATAAAATACATAACTTAAGGGAGGGAGGGCTCTGTCTGGGGATTATGGAAGAGAGCACCTATCAGCAGGAGAGCACCACTCTGCAGAAGGGGGACATCCTGGTTATGTATACCGACGGGCTCACCGAAGCTATGAACCCCCAGGAGGATGAATTCGGCACCCAGAGGCTGGAAGAAGTGGTCCAAAAAAACCGCCACCTGCCAGCATCTGATATTATAGAAGCTGTCATTCAGCAATTAAAATCGTGGAGCCGGGGCATCCCGCCCTTCGACGACCTCACCCTCGTCCTGCTAAAAGTGCTTTGAGCCTCCCTCTTTTATCAGCCAAGCTTCAACCACAGAAAGGCAAGCAAGCCAGTAAGATAAAACATCCCATCCACCGCCACATCGAACACTGTCTCCCGGGCTATGACTCGTCGGTGATAAAGGTAAAGATACAGACCGATATAACCGACACTAAGCATAAGAAGGTATCCGAAGCTGGTGATAAGCTCCCATCTAATCCCTATTATTAACACCCCCACCAGTACCATCCCCACCACTGCCAGGCTCCCCTTGGTTTTCTCCTTACCGATGATGCGAGGGAGGGCTTCCTTTCCCACCAAGCCATTGCTCTGGATTACCCAGATATCAAAGATAATCGCCCTTATGTAAACCACCACCAGTACAAACAAAAAGGCGATAGCAGTCGACCAGCTCAGCAGGGGGCGAGCTGCCCCTATTAATGGCAATAGCACCACCACCACACCCCAGCCTAAGGCGACAAACAAATCTTTAGAGGCGGGGATATCCTTAAGCCGATGTAGCGCCACCAGACGAGACAAAGGGGAGGGTATTATGCGAGCGCTGTATATGCTCCCCATAAATACAGCAAGGAGAAGAAGAGCAAAGCTCCACCACCCCTGGTAAAAGGCTAACCCCAGGGAAATTAGCGCCGCTCCTACCGCTGAGCCAAGCAGATAGGGTTTGTATCGCTGATAAAAATCGGTGTGGAACAGGCGATTGAGCTCCCTCGCCCGCTGGTCGGCATAGCGGTTCAAGGTATGCATAGAAAAAACATAGAATGCAGCGATAGTCAGAGAGGAGGGAATTATCGGTATGCCCTCCAGAACAGAAGTGCTATAGGTCAACAGGGCGGCTCCCCCCGCGGTGTAAATGCTCCCTTTTATAAGGAATCTCACCACCCCGGCTATATGCCTGACCCACTCCTTCCCTTTCCATCGGTGAATCTGGCGTATCCTGCCCACCACTCCGCTGATAACCCATTGGGGGGTCGATGCCCCGGCGGTAATCCCTATAATATGGTAAGGCAATATCATCTCGGGGGTTAGCTCCTCCCCGGTCTCCACCTGATAGGCAGGGGTGCCGGTGGAACGGGAAATCTCGGTCAGCCGGCGGGTATTGGCGCTGTTCTTCCCACCGATGACCACCATAAGGTCTACCTGGCGGGCTAAATTCAGGGCTTCTTCCTGCCGAAGAGAGGTGGATTCGCACAGGGTATCAAATACCTTGCTCTGGGGATACCTCTCTTTTATCAAGCAGGTCAGCCTCTCGAACTGCTTGCGGCTCTGGGTGGTCTGAGCAACCACACAGAGCTTATCCATAGGAGGGAGGCTTTCAACATCCTCCTTGCTCTCTACCACAAACCCCCTCCCCTCGGCAAAGCCGAGCAGTCCCTCCACCTCGGCATGCCCCCGGTCGCCGATAATAACAAATGAATATCCCGTTCTTCGGTGCTTCTTGATAATAGATTGAATCTGAGCCACCTTGGGGCAGGTAGCATCTATCACCTCCAGACCGCTCCGATTTATCTCCTTCCTGCGGTGTGGCGTGACCCCATGTGTCCGGATAACCAGAAACCCGGAGGAGACCCGGGAGAGGTCATTCAAGACCTTGATATTCCTCGCCTCCAGCATCTTCACCGCCTGGGGGTTGTGAATCAGAGGACCATCAGAATAGATGGGCTTCCGCTGCTTCCTGGATACCTCCAGAACGATGTCTATTGCCCGCTTGACCCCCATACAGAAACCTGCTGTCTTGGCTATCAGTAATCGCATTGAACCTTTCTCTTTTCCGATGAAAAACAATTGAGCTCAATTATCAAAGATGATACAATATAGTCCATTTCTTGTCAATCAATTGGAGGTCTATTTTACCGGGGGAACAGAGGGATGGAGCTGTGGATTGCAGGGACGGGGTGCTGTATTCCCACCAAGAGGCGAGGAGCTCCCGGCTATATCCTGAGGATAGGGGCGGAGCATCTCCTCCTCGATGGGGGCTCGGGCACCATGTATAAGCTCCCCCACCTGGGGATTGACTACCGCCGCATCAATTATATGCTTTACACTCACCTCCACCCCGACCACACCGCCGACCTTGTCCCTCTTCTGTTCGCCTTTAAGAACGACCCCCGGGGTCCCCGCCAGGAGGAGCTGCACATTATCGGACCCTCAGGGTTTGAACGGTTCTGGCAGGGGCTGCAAAACCTCTATCACCCCAACTGGTTGGGGGAACTTCCTTTTCAGGTGGAACTGTGGGAGGTCGCCCGCAGCCAGAGGAGGTTCCCCTCCTTTAACCTGAAAAGCTCGCCCGTACGCCATAGAGAGATGAGTGTTGCCTTCAGAATAGAGTCTGATGAAGGGGTCTCCCTGGTCTACTCGGGGGATTCGGGGTACTGCCAGGAGCTGGTGGAGCTTGCCCACGGGGCGGAGGTGCTACTTCTGGAATCTTCTTTCCCCGAAGGGGAAGGGACTGATACCCACCTGACCCCCACCCAGGCGGGAAGGATAGCCCAACAAGCCGGAAGCAAGAAGCTCATCCTCACCCACTTCTACCCTCAATGCGACCCGCAAATCCTCAAGAAGCAGGCTGCCACCACCTTCCAGGGGGAGATAATTGTGGCAGAGGATGGGATGAAATTCGTCCTCTAATACCGAGGGGAGCTACTTCACATATATGCGGAAATATCTCCTTGTCTCCCAGGCTATAACTCCCCCCAACCCCAGAAGACCGACCAGATTGGGCAGAGCCATCAAGCCGTTCATCACATCGGCTAACGACCACACCAGCTGGAGCTTAAACACCGCCCCGAAACCGACAACTATGCAGAAAAACATCCGGTAAGGGTAAACAGCCCTCTCCCCCAGCAAGTACTCGATAGACTTCTCACCATAATAGCTCCACCCCAAAATAGTGGAATAAGCGAAAAGTATCAAGCCGATGGTGACTATCAGACCCCCAACATTCCCGGGAAGAGCGCTGCTGAATGCTAAGGTGGTAAGCTCGGCTCCGGTCTCCCCCGAGCTCCATAGCCCCGAAGAGAGGATGACAAACCCTGTGAGGCTGCAAATCACCAGGGTATCTATGAAAGTCTGAGTCATAGAGACCAGCGCTTGCCTCACTGGCTCGTCGGTCTTAGCGGCAGCCGCTGCTATGGGGGCGCTCCCCAGGCCCGACTCATTGGAGAAAACCCCGCGAGCCACCCCCATCCGTATGGTCAGCATCACCGCTGCCCCGGCAAAGCCCCCCACCGCCGCCGTTGGTGTGAAGGCGTGCTTCAAGACCAGAAGGAAAATCTCGGGGATACGTTGGTAATTGATAGCCACTATGATCAGGGAGGCTCCCATATAAAAGATTATCATCACCGGCACGAGTAAAGCGGTTACCCTGCCAATGCTCTTTATCCCCCCCAGAATCACCAGGCCGGTGGCCACGGCTAATATCAGTCCGGTGGCCCAGAAGGGCACATTAAAAGTGGCTTCCACCGCATCAGCTACCGAATTAGACTGCACCATATTCCCAATGCCAAAAGCGGCAATGGAGGCAAAGATAGCAAACACCACCCCCAGCCATCGCTGACCTAGTCCTTTGCTCAGATAATACATAGGTCCGCCACTCATAGTGCCAAGCTTATCCCTCACCCGAAACTTTACCGCCAGAACCGCCTCAGAATACTTGGTCGCCATGCCGAAAAGCCCGGTAATCCACATCCAGAACAGCGCTCCTGGACCCCCGGTGGTAATAGCCGTAGCTACCCCGGCGATATTCCCCGTGCCCACCGTAGCCGCCAGAGCGGTCATCAGAGCCTGGAAGTGGCTTATATCCCCTTCCGAAGGCTTATCCTCCTTACGCTTGACGAGAGCCAGCCATAAAGAGTAACCCAGAGACCTCAGTTGAACGCCTCGAAGCAAAACGGTAAGATATATACCGGTGCCCACCAACAATACCAGCATTGGTGGACCCCACACCCAGCTGCTCACCCTCCCGAAAACCTCAACCAGACCTTCTCCCATAAGCAACTCCCTTTATAAAATGGAAAAGTTCACCATTCAATCTATTTACAGCAGGCTATTTTACAGGACAACTCCCTGATGGTCAATAATAATTACCTTCTCACCGCAGACAGAATCTACCGACGAACAGCATAAGATGGGGGGAGAAACCTCTTTTATATATAGAAGGGTCAACTATTTAAACGCCCCTTCAGATGGAGAAACCACAATTTATAGCATTTTTCTCTTGACATATGCAAATATATAGCGTATATTTTATCAATAGCGTCCTTCCAAAAGGTGAATTATGTAATATTAATTACAGGTTATGTGAAAAGGAGATTGTAGTATTCACCAATTGAGTAAGAAGGAGGGATAATACAAGGTGAGAATATTAAAGGCATCCCTCTTGGTCGGTGCCTTGATGATAGTCAACTTCAACTTCACTCTATTACAGCACCTATCCACTGAACCTGGGGACCCCTCTTCACAAGAGGTCTCCTCTCCGGAGCAGCAACAGATAGCAGACCTGCGCCAAAAGCTTAACGAGTTGACGTTGACAATGGAGATCCGGGACTACCTCGACCAGTATAGCGAGGAGCTCCCACTCAGAGACCGCAAGGAGATCGCTCAAACCATCCTGGAAGCCAGCCAGAGATACAAGGTGGAGCCCAAGCTCATCATTGCCGTTATTGAGACGGAAAGCTCTTTCCGCAGGAAGGCTGTCTCCCCCAAAGGGGCGATGGGCTTAATGCAGATTCTGCCCTCTACCGGCTTCGCCCTGGCCAGGGAGCTCAATGTGGACTTTCAAGTAGATAATCTCCTTAACGACCCCCTGCTGAATATCCTCATGGGAACTTATTACCTGAAGAAGCTCCTCCAGCAATTTGGGGACCTGAACCTGGCACTGACCGCCTATAATATGGGTCCGGGGAAATTGATGGAACTTGCTAACCGGAACATTTCTCTTCCTCGGGACTATTACGAGAGGGTTCACCACTACCGGCAGAGGATTGACATAGACCAGGATTAAAGCTAAAGCTCCGGCGGTGACCGATTGGGGGGAGAGACCCTTCGGCTAAGACAATTGATACCGCCGTAAGGCTTTCACCCCCATCCTCATAGGGAGCCAGGTCACCAGGGCTGATATCAGCACCACCCCTCCATAAAAAGGAATACTATAAGCCCACCCTCCAAAATGGGGGTCCAGCTGCCTGCTGAGATGGAGGTACACGGGGTTGACCTCCAGCCCAACAATAATCGCAATATAGACCAGACTGACAATCATATAAAACAGACCCCCTGTTCCCACCGCAATTTTGGCATAGTTCTCCACCTCAAAGCGAGGAAACAGAGCCCCCATCCCCACCCCCAGCCCGGTGAGGGCAACGCACATCAAAAATATGGTGCCCAGGGACATAGTCATAAAATATCTATCCACTTTAAGGAGGAGATTTGAAGAATATACCAGGACCTCCGCCAGCAAGAGCAAGGGTATTACAAAAAGGAAGAACTTACTCCACAGGAAGCCCCGATAATTTATGGGGGAGGAGTGGATTATCCAGAAGCTCTTACCCTCCACGCTGGTGGCTGGAAAGGCGAAGCGGGCGGCAACTGCGGCTAAGACAAACCCTCCTAAGCCCAGGTTACCAAAGGAGACAATGTTTCTGAAAAAGGGTGTTGGCAGGGGTATATTCTTTATATTGAACAGATATATGAATATCAGCGCTCCTAAAAGGAATAGCTGCGACCATTGGGTGGCGTCCCTCAGGAACACCTTGATATCCTTAATTAACAGCGCCCGATAGATGGGGTTCACCCGCTTCAGCACCCCTCGTATGCTACGGTCCAGGATGGTCCCTTCCCGAAGGCGGTGTGGTTTCTTCTTCGATTCCTGGGCAGAAGCCCATCCCTCATAATATATCTTTCTGGCTATTATGAGAAGCAACCCTATGGTCCCCACAGCCGCGGCGAGCATGAAGCAGAGATAACGGCTCAGGCTCACATAGTCGCCGCTTCTGGCGAACAGCAAGGCTTTAGTAGCCCAGAAGCTGGGGAGATAAGGGGAGGAGGGGACGGTAAGCCTGTTCAGCATATTGGTAAAATTCTCGGCGCTGCCCGGGTTCCACAGCTGTTCCGGGCGGAGAAGCCTGATGAGGACTACGATTATCACCAGACATATCACCCCCAGGCTGGTAAGGAGCTGGTGGATTCTCTTTGCCGGTAAGAAGCGCATCAGGGAGAGGCTGACTACCCCGCCAATGGCCGCCGGGGTGAGGATAAATAATAGCATAATCCCCCCCAGCATCAGGTAGTAGAATACTCCCGCCTCAAACACCCTTCCGTAGGCGGCAAAGATGGGGAGGCTAAATATAAGAACCATATACGAGCTGTTAAGCATACTCCCCGACCATTTAAAGAAAAAGACATTCCCCCTTTTGAGAGGACAGCTCATGAGAAGGTCGAGGTCCCTGGAGAGATAAAGGGTAGGTATTGAGGTGAGCAGATTGCTGAACAGAAGCATGGAAAAGGAGGCTAAAAACACCATGCCCAGAAGGCGCTCGGTCAGACCGAGGACGAAAAAAAGCGGAAACTCCTCAATAGAGTCGAGATAGCTGAAGATGCGATGAAAAAATAGGTAATACCCGGCGATGAAAAGGAGGGCCAGGGTGCCCAACAGACTCCCTTTAAAAAGAACCCCTTTTCTAAGACGGAAAACCCTATGCTTGAGGATTAACCCCTGTGTCTTTACCAGCAGAATTAACCGATTCATCTTCTTCTCTGGTCAGCTCCAAGAAAATATCCTCCAGACCGGTCTGGGGGATGGAAGCTCTCTTTCGGAGCTCCTCTCTGGTGCCCACCGCGACCAGTCTCCCCCGGTGAATGATAGCGATGCGATGGCACAGCTCCTCTGCCAGAGAGAGGGTGTGGGTGGACATAAAGATGGTCACCCCCTGCTGGCACAATCTGGTGAAGAGCTCCTTGACCAGCTTTACACCTTTGGGGTCTAAAGCTACCATCGGCTCATCCACCAGAATCACCTGAGGGTGGTGAATCAGGGCAGAGCATATGACCAGCCGCTGCCTCATCCCATGGGAGTAACTCTCAATAAGCTCATCCCCCCAGGGGGTCAGCTCAAACTCCTTTAGAAGGGAGGCAATCATGGGCTTATAGCTTTTCGGCTCCAAGCCGTAAACCTCGGCGATAAAAACGAGGAACTCCCGCCCGGTCAGCTTTTCGTAGAGAAAGGAACGGTCGGGTATAAAGCCTATGATGCTTTTGGCTCGTAAGGGCTGCTCCACCACATCGAAACCCCCGATGCGCATCCTTCCCGCCGTCGGTTTCAGCAAGCCTGCCATTAGCTTAATAGTGGTGGTCTTACCTGCCCCATTAGGACCAAGAAAGCCGAAGAACTCCCCTCGGCGGATGTTCAGGGTAAGCTCGTCAACTGCTACCACTCCGCCAAATCTCTTTTTCAAGCGGCTGAGCTCTATCATTTCCCCTTCACAGGAAATTGGAGATGACATATATTCCTTCTGGTAAAAATTATCCCACATCTCCCCTGGTATTGACAACCTTTTTCCCTTGACCAAAGAGTATTCTTTAGCTTATATTATTCTTATACGGTGGGGGTATGAAAAGTATAAAAGAGGTCATTCTTTATCTTCTCGCCCTTGGGGGGAGGAGCAAGAAGGAGCTCCTTCAGGGTTTGCTAAAAAGCCTGTGGAAGGAGATAGTGGGCGACAAACTCAGCCAAATAAGCCAGCCCACCACGCTGGAGGACGGTTGTCTGACCATAGAGCTTTCCGATGCTGACTGGCTTCCTATCCTGCGAGAGATGAAGGTTCTGATAAGGGAAAGGATTAACAACTACCTGCAGGGGGCTTATATCACCGGTGTAAACCTCCGGCTCAATCCCCACCTCAGCCTTTCCCGTCCAAAGGGGAGGAAACCTCCTCTCCCCCCGGAGCCCGAAGAACTCTCCCCTCAGATGAAGGAGATAATTGAAAAGATTCCCGACCGAGAACTTCGGTCCATCTTCAGCCAATCCGCCCGCAGATACCTCGCCTTAACCAAAAAACCCCCCTCTTGAAGCTTTGAGAAAAAAAGCGAGCGAAGATGAGACGGCGGTGGAATAAAAGAGGGTTGCTATTCTGGCGATGGTGTTTACCGGCCCGGTGGTGCCAGGCTACGGCTTTCAATGGAGGACTTCAACCGCTCCATCTTGCGGGAAATTGCCTCCTTGTCCCCTAACCCAGCCGGCACACTTTCCAACACCTCCAGGGCCTCCTTATAGTCTCTTTTGTCTTCCAGGCACTCAGCCAGGTTTATTCTGGCAAAGGACTCGGTCTGCCCGGAGACACCCCTGCTCAGCAGATTACGATAAGCTTGAATGGCTCCCTCAAGGTCACCCTGGAGGTGGAGGCAACTCGCCAGGCGAAGATAGGCATGCTCCAGCCACTGCTGGTTGTCATCCCTTTTGATAACATTCTGGTAGTGCTCTATTGCCTTGGGGATAGCGTTTAGCTGGTAATAGCATTCCGCCAGACGGAAGCAAGCCTCGCCCGCTTGGTCCTGCTCACTGAAGGAGTCTAACAGCCGGCTGTATTGCTCAATAGCCCTTTGATAATCGCCATATTCGTCCTGATATATGTGGGCTAACAACATCCTCGCCCGAAACTCATAGGGAGGAGATGGATTTCTCTGCAAGAGCCTGTTCAGAGAGCTAACTGCTTGAATGGAATCCCTCAAGTAGAGATAATAGATATTCCCCACTTCAAACAGAGCCCTTTTCACCAAGGGGCTATAAGGGTGTCTGATAATAAACCGCTGATAATTGCTGATGGCTATAGTGTAATTCCCCTTCCTGCATTCACTCCAGCCCTGGTTAAACTCCACCCTGATAGAGATAGGGCGGATGACAAAGATATATATGAGCCCACTTAAAATAGGGATTATTAAAGCAGCTAAATAGACCCCTTTGCGGTAATCCCGAAAAGCCTTTCTCATTCTCGGCTTTCCTCCCTGCCTCCTGACGCTTTCTTTTTCGGGTATCAGTCCTCCATTATTTTCGCTATGCCGACTACAGAGTCCCCCTCTCCGAGGTGGATAACTCTCACTCCCTGGGTAATCCTCCCCATCACTCTGAGGCCGGAGACCTTGACTCTTATTATCTTCCCCTTAGCTGTAATAACCATGATCTCATCCTTCTGGTCGACCCACTTCACCCCAATGACAGGACCCCCTTTGTCTGTTCTCTTTATATTTATTAAACCTTTGCCACCCCTTCTCTGGCGGCGATAATCCTCCAGTCTACTCCTCTTTCCATAGCCATTGGCGGTGATGGTCAGGATGCTTCCCTCTCTATCGCCCACTATTTCCATGCCCACTACCCAGTCTTCACTTCTCAGGGTGATGCATTTTACCCCTCTCGCCCCTCGCCCCATACTGCGTACATCTGCTGACCTGAAGCGTATAGCCTTTCTCTGGTAGGTTCCCAAAAAGATGTCCTGCTTCCCTTCGGTCACCTTGGCTGCCAGAAGTTCGTCATCCTCATCGATGAACAATGCCCGGATACCTGTCGAGCGGGGATTACTAAATGATGCCAGGGAGGTCTTTTTCACCATCCCCTTCTTGGTGGCCATGAGAATGTAGGCTTCTTCTTTAAATTCCCTCACGGGAAGAAGGGCAGCAACCCTCTCCCCCTCGGGGATGTTCAGCAGATTCACTATGGGCTTCCCTTTCCCTGCGGTTCCCAACTCGGGAAGGCGATGGACCTTCAGCCAGAAGAGCCGACCCATCTGGGTAAAAACCAGTATATAGCTATGGGTTGAGGCGATAAAGAAGTGCTCCACAAAATCTTTTTCTTTAGGCTTGATGCCCACCCTTCCCTTACCACCACGAAGCTGGCGATGATAGAGGTTGACCGGTGTCCGCTTAATATAGCCCGAATGGGTGCAGGTGATCACCATATCCTCCTCGGGTATCAAATCCTCGGGGTCGATCTCGACGGTCTGCTCTATTATGGTAGTCCTCCTGTTATCGCCATACTCCTTCTTTATGCGAAGGAGGTCTTCCTCTATGAGGTTCATTATCAACTGCTCGTTGGCTAAGAGCTCTTCAAATCTGGCGATAGAGCGCATCACCTCCCGGCGCTCCTCTAATATCTTGCTCCTCTCCATTGCGGTTAATCGCTGAAGCCGAATATCAAGTATAGCCTGAGCCTGGATAGTGGTGAGCTTATAACGGCTCATCAACCTCTTCTTAGCCTCTACAGGTGCCTTTGATCTTCTGATCAGGGTGATTACCTCATCAAGATGGTCTAAAGCTATCTTCAAGCCTTCCAGGATATGAAGCCTCTCCTCCGCTTTCTTCAGGTCGAATAGAGTGCGGCGGGTGAGGACCTCCTTACGATGCTCGATAAAAGCCTGAAGCAGCTCCTTGATGTTGAAGACCTTGGGCTGATTGTCGGCAATCGCCAGCATGATTATCCCGAAGGTGATCTGCAGCTGGGTGTGGGTATAGAGCTTCTTCAGGGTGATGTCAGGGTTCACCCCTCTTTTCAGCTCAAGGACAATGCGCATTCCCTCCCGGTCGGATTCATCCCGCAGGTCGGCTACATCGTCCAGCACCTTGTCCTTGACCAGCTGGGCTATCTTCTCCAGCAAATTGGTCTTATTAATCTGATAGGGTATCTCATTTACTACCAGATTTACCTTATCCCCCTTGGTTAATTCCTCCACCAGCACTCTCGCCCGGATGTGGATAATCCCTCGCCCGGTATGGTATGCCTCTTTAACCCCTTCTATCCCGTAAATATAACCACCGGTGGGGAAATCGGGTGCCCGAATGACCTGTATTAGCTCATCAATGCTGGCCTGGGGATTTTTTATCAGCAGTATTAAGCCATCTACTACCTCTCCCAGGTTATGAGGGGGGATATTGGTAGCCATCCCCACCGCAATCCCTGATGAGCCATTGATAAGGAGGTTAGGAACAGCGGAAGGAAGAACGGTTGGCTCTGTGCGGGAGCCATCGTAGTTGGGGATGTAATCGACGGTCTCCTTGTCTATATCCCGCAGCGTCTCCTCCCCTATTCTGGTCATGCGGGCTTCGGTATAGCGCATGGCGGCGGGTGGGTCTCCATCAACGGAGCCGAAGTTTCCCTGACCATCAATTAAGGGGTAGCGCAGGGAGAAATCTTGCGCCATACGCACCAGTGAGGGGTAGACGATGGCTTCGCCGTGGGGGTGATAGTTGCCGCTCACATCGCCGGCGATCTTGGCGCACTTCCGGAACGGGCGGTTATGATAAAGGTTGAGGTCCTGGAGGGTCACCAGGATTCTCCGATGCACGGGCTTCAGACCGTCGCGGACATCGGGCAACGCTCGGCTTATGATGACCGACATAGAATAATCGAGGAAGGAGCTCTTCATCTCCTCCTCGATATCAACCGGTAACAGCTTCTCCTTGTCTGGCATTTTTCGCTAAAGTACTCCTTGGCGTGTTATGCTGGTTTAGACATCGAGGTTCTTCACATACAGGGCGTTCTGTTCGATGAACTGGCGGCGAGGCTGCACCTGGTCTCCCATCAATATGGTGAAAATATTATCCGCCTCCACCGCATCGTCTATACAAACTTTCTTGAGGGTTCGAGTGGAGGGGTCCATGGTGGTCTCCCAGAGCTGCTCGGGATTCATCTCACCCAGTCCTTTATATCTCTGTATGTAGAGACCTTTTTTCCCGAGTGCGAGCAGGTGCTGGAGCAACTCCTCTTTAGTATTGATAGTCACCCTGTTTTTATCGCTGTCAATCACTACATAGGGAGGATGGTTAAATCCCTCCATTTCCTCTTCCTGCACTATAAGGCGGCTGTACTCCGCTGAAGAGATGAGCTCCCAGTTTATTTTCAGGGACCTCCCATCCCGACGGAATTTATCCTCCACCTCTATCTGATAAATGCCATACTCCTCATCCTCGGTAATCCCTTTGACCCTGAAGCCTCCCTCTTTCAAAATCTTCTGCAGGGGCTTCAAATTGGTGCGTTTCTCGAAGAGCCCTTTTTCTCTGACCTTGTTCTGCAATAAAATGTTAATGATAGCCGGGTCATACCCTTTGCGCTCCAGGCTCTCCAGATAATAATGCTGTCGGGAGAGCTTTTCCAGTATGGAAAGGAGGGCTTTTCCTTCAAAGAAGTCCTCTGCCCCTCTCACCTGGACCTTGACATTTTCCACCGCCCCCCTCATAAGAAATTCCTCCATCCTTTTCTCATCCTGAATGTAGACCTCTTTTTTACCCTTTTTGACCTTGAATAAGGGTGGCTGGGCTATGTAGAGATAGCCGCGCTCTATGATCTCTTTCATATGGCGATAGAAGAAGGTCAGCAGAAGGGTTCGAATGTGCGAGCCATCCACATCGGCATCGGTCATTATTATGATTTTATGATAGCGCAGCTTTGATACATCATACTCTTCCTCTCCGATGCCGGTTCCCAGAGTGGTGATAATGGTGCCTATCTCCTCGTTGGAGAGCATCTTGTCAAACCGAGCTTTCTCCACATTGAGGATTTTGCCCCGCAAGGGGAGTATCGCTTGGTAGCGTCGGTCTCTCCCCTGCTTTGCCGAGCCTCCGGCGGAAGGCCCCTCCACGATGTAAAGCTCGGCTTTAGCGGGGTCTCTCTCCTGGCAATCGGCTAACTTCCCCGGCAGGGAGCTCACCTCCAGCAGCCCTTTGCGGCGCGTCAGGTCCCTCGCCTTTCTGGCTGCATCTCGCGCCCTGGCGGCATCGATCACCTTGCTCAATATCTTACGGGCTTCCGTGGGATGCTCCTGGAGATAATGCCCCAGCTGCTCGTTGACGAAGTTCTCCACTATTCCCTTGACCTCACTGTTACCGAGCTTAGATTTAGTCTGTCCTTCAAACTGGGGCTCCCTCAAGCTCAGGCTGAGAATGGCGACCAACCCTTCCCTGGTATCCTCGCCCCCTATTTTGAGCTTGTCGTTTTTCAACAGATGATTGCTGGCCAGATAGCTATTGATGGTACGGGTGAGCGCAGACTTAAGCCCTACCAGATGGGTGCCCCCCTCTCTGGTATTTATGTTGTTGACATAGGTGAAGATGGTCTCGCTATAGCTATCGCTGTACTGGAGGGCAACTTCCATTCGCACCCCATCTCTTTCTCCGGCAAAGTAGATAGGCTTGGGATGGAGGGCGACCTTGTTCATATTCAAATGCTGGACAAAGGAGACTATCCCTCCGGTGTAATGGAACACATGCTCCTTATTGATGCGCTCATCACGGATATGAATCTTTAAGCCTTTATTCAAAAAGGAGAGCTCTCTCAGCCTCTGTGAGAGGAGGTCGAAGTTGTAATCGAGGGTCTCAAATATCTCGGGGTCTGGACGGAAGCGGATCTTGGTGCCCCTCTTTTTGGTCTTTCCTATCTTTTCCAGCGGGGTCAGGGTCTTTCCCCGACTGTAGCTTTGCTGGTAGATTTCTTCGTCTCTTCTTATCTCCAGGTCCAGCCTCTCCGACAGGGCATTTACTACCGATACCCCCACTCCGTGCAGACCACCGGAGATTTTATAGGCTTCGTTATCGAACTTCCCCCCCGCATGGAGGGTGGTCATCACCACCTCGGCTGCCGGTCTTTTCTCCTTCTTGTGCATGTCCACCGGTATCCCCCGACCATTATCAATAACGGTGACGCTATTATCTACATGGATGAAGACCTTTATCTTGTTGCAAAATCCAACCATCGCCTCATCGATGCTATTGTCCACTACCTCGAAGACCAGCTGATGCAGACCGAAAATCCCGGTGGAGCCCACATACATGGCCGGTCTCTTCCTGACCGCTTCCAGCCCTTCAATTACTACTATCTTGTCGGCATCGTAAATGATTTCCGGCTCGTTGTTTTTATTTATTCGCTCTTTCATAGAATAAATACCTCTTTAGGCATAAAAAAGCTGTCCCCGCTCCCAGATAAGCGCTACTCTCTGATGAGATGAGGAGCAAGGGAACCAACTGGAGATGTAAAGATGATTTCCATCCTTTGGGTAATGGAATCGCTCCCCCGTGGAATCATTTAATCTCTTCTTTTATCATCCCTATGTCCGCAACTTCTGGCACCAGGAGAAGATTGATGAAACGGCTCAAATCCTCATCGGCATTATTACATAAGTGTATTCGTAGGGGTGCTTCTCTGTCAGTGTTAGTAGCCCCTGGCTCGTTTCGTCCTTCATCTCAAACTTGATTTCCTTGTCTTCCACCACATTCAAAAAATCGATAATGTACTGGGCATTGAATCCGATGTTCACCTTTTCCCCTTGATAGGGGACATAGAGGAGCTCACAGGCTTCCCCCAGCTCGGGGTTGCTCGACCTTATCTCAACCTTGCCTGGATTGATGTAGAACTTTACAGCCCTGGACCTCTCGTCGGAAAGTAACGCCACCCGCTTGATGGCGTCGGTGAAATCCTTGGCGGGGAAAATAACCTCCTTATCACTATCGACGGGGATAACCTTCTCATAGTTGGGAAACTGACCCTCAATGATTCGGGAGACCAGGATCTTATCCTCAATCTTAAAGAAGACGTGGTTTTCGCTGCGACCAAAAATAACCTCTTTTTCACCGTTATCAATAATCGACTTTATTTGTTGGACGGTCTTCTTCGGAATAATCACCCGAATCTCATCATCTGAAAGCTTCTTCTCTACCTCGGTTTTGAACAAGGCTAAGCGATGGGCATCGGTAGCTACCATGCACATCTGCTTACCCTTAATAATAAACAGGGCTCCATTGAGGGCATAGCGGGTATCTTCTTCCGATATAGCAAAAGAGGTCTTGTGAATCATCTCTTTCAGAAGGTCTGCTGAGATAGAGATGCCTTCTGCGAAATCAAACTCAGGTAACGAGGGGAAATCTTCTTTAGGAAGTCCCACAATCTTGAATTGGGAGCGCTCGCATTCTATGGATATCCAGTTATTGTCGATCTTCTCGAACTTGATGTCCGATTCCGGGAGCGCTCTTACAATTTCGTAGAGCTTCTTGGCGGAAATAGTTACCGCCCCCTCCTTGTTTACCGTCGCCTCGCTCTTGCATCGCAGACCTACCTCCAGGTCAGTGGCCACCATTTTTATATGGTCTGCTTCGGTCTCAATTAGTAGGTTCGAAAGGATAGGAATGGTGTTTTTCTTCTCTATAACTCCCTGGATGAGGTGAAGCTCTCTTTGTATCTGATTCTTTCCTATTGTAAATAGCATTTTTCTTCCTTTCTAATACTCATTTTAATATTATATATTTAATTAATAAGTATTAGTAGTAGAAAACTAAAATTATGTTAAAATTTGCCCCTTTTCCAGTTATTATAATTATTTAGCCTGTGGAGAAAAACAAGGAACATTTCTTTCGGTACTCTTCGCATGTGTGAAAAATGAGTTGCGAGATAAAAAAGAATCCCCCTTTTGTTATAAGGTGTGCATAACAACCTGAACATCATTTCAGCCATTCAATAAAGCTGTTAATCAATTTGTGGAAAGCCCTATCTCTATTGTTCAATTCTTCTATCTTTCTGATGGAATGCAGCACGGTGGAATGATGTTTTCCACCAAATTTCCTCCCTATCTCTGGCAGAGAAGAGCTGGTAAGCTTTTTGCTTAAATACATAGCAATCTGACGGGGGAAGGCTATCCTCTGGGCATTGCTTTTAGACTTAAGCTGAGTGACCTTGAGCTTGTAATGATCGGCTATGAATTGTTGTATGCGAGGGATGGTTACCACCCTCATTTCGTCGCTGATGACATCCATAAGAACCTCTTTAGTCAACTCCATATCTATCTCACGCCCAGTCAGAGAGCTAAAGGCGAGTAAGCGGTTCAAACAGCCCTCCAGCTCCCTTATATTCGACCTTATCTTCCCGGCGATAAACATGGCTACATTTGACGGAAGAGAGACATCTTCCAGTTCAGCTTTCTTTTGGAGGATGGCTATCTTAGTCTCCAGCTTAGGAGGTTTGATATCGGCTAACAACCCCCATTCAAACCTCGACTGCAATCGCTCGTGGAAATTTGGTAGCTCGCGGGGATGGCAATCGGAGGAGATAACAATCTGCTTCTGGCTGTCGTAGAGGTGATTAAATGTATGGAAGAACTCCTCCTGGGTGCGGTCTTTCTTGGCTATAAACTGAATATCATCTACCAGTAAAATATCAATGCTTCTATACCTGTCCCTGAATTCCTGAGCTCTATCGTGGCGGATGCTGCTAATAAGCTCGTTCATAAACCTCTCCGAGGCTAAATAGGAGACCCTCAGATTAGGATGAAGCTTCATAGCACTAAAACCAATGGCATGCATCAAATGGGTCTTCCCTAATCCTACTCCCCCGAAAATAAACAGAGGATTAAAATTCTTGGTGGGGTTCTTAGCCACCGATTGGGCGGCCGCATGGGCAAACTCGTTGCAATCACCCACCACAAAGCTCTCAAAGGTATACTTCGGGTTCAACTGAGAGGAATCCCCAAAAGTGGTCCTCTTCACCTTGGTTTTGGAGCTCTTCTCCACCAGGGGCACAGACGTAATCGGATCGCTACTCAAAAAAGCGACCTTTAATTCTCCATAACCCAACTCATCCAGCGACTTTCTAATGACACCTGAATACTTTTCCTTTAGCCAGTCCTCAAATAGCCGGTTGGGAACCTTAATGGAGAGAATATTATCCTTTAAACCGATAAAAACAGTAGGGCTGAACCAGGTGTAAAAACTCTGGCTGTCTATCTTGTCGGCAATTTTTCCCAGAACCTTCTCCCAGATACCCATATCCCTCAGCTCATATATCAGAAAAATTACCCATCTCAACCGTAGCGATAAGTTCGCCTTCTACTATTACTTAAAACAGTTTTCAACAGCTTTTTTAACAATCTGTGGAAAAAATCTGTTCCCATTGGTACCTTCTTCACCCCCTCCCAGGGGAATTCAATCTTATATAATAATATCATATATAGATGAGATTTTCAAATAAAAAATTCTGAGATGGCCATCTTCAGAATTGCCTTGACAAAGGGGGATAAATTTAATAATATGAACTAAAGAAGTTGTTGGTAATAAGGTAATTTTAGATTTAAGGCAGAGGGATGAAGCGGACATATCAGCCTCATAATCGCAAGCGGCATAAAACCCATGGTTTCCGTGTCCGCATGAGAAGCCAGGACGGGCGTAAGGTGATCAGCAGGAGAAGGAAGAAAGGGAGGAAAAGGCTGGCAGTTTAGCAGCCTTCCATCCCCGGTCATCTGCTTTCTTATGGTTACAAGGGGAGAGAAATTCACCAGAGAACATCGACTTACTACGCAATCCGATTTTAAGAGGGTATATCAGGTGGGGAAGAAGCTATATTCCCCATTTTTTATTTTGTATCTGGCTCCTAATCATTTGCGCCACAACCGTCTGGGAGTGGTGGCATCCAAGAAGATAGGAGGCTCCGTGGTCCGAAACAGGATAAAAAGGGTGGTCAGAGAGGCTTTTCGCCGATACCCATGCCAGAGAGAGCATGGGCTGGATATGGTGGTGGTCTCCAGCCCCAGCATTGTCTCTTTAGATGGTGGGCAGGTAGCCGAGCTCCTTATAAAGAAGCTGAATTCTTATTACCAATCAGAGAGGGTATAGACAGATGAGGATTATGGATAACCTTGGGAAAAGGCTTTTGCTGCTGACCATCGACGCATATAAGGTGGTGCTATCCCCCCTGTTTTGGGGTTCCTGTCGCTTTAATCCTTCCTGTTCCACCTATATGAGAGAGGCTATCTGTATCCACGGTCCGCTCAAAGGAGTCTCCATTGGGTTGCGAAGGTTGCTTCGCTGTAATTCCTTCTTCCCCGGAGGCTACGACCCTGTGCCGCAGAAAAATCGGAGAGGATAGATGGGAAAACAGACCCTGTTAGCCATTATTCTCTCTATCCTTGTTCTGGTGTTCTTCCAGTGGCTCTCCAAGAAGACCCAGCCACCACCCAAGCCTACTTTGCCCCCCCCAGAGGTCGCCGCGCCTCAGCTCACACCCCCACCAGAGGAGAAGCCTGAAGAAAAGCCAGAAGAGGTCCTCGCCGCAGGAACATTAGAGGATACCCAACTGCGGAAGGTTATGGTGGAAACCGACCTCTTCTCCATCACCTTCACCAACCAGGGAGCGAGGATCTTTAGCTGGAGGCTGAAGAACTATTACGACGACGAAAATCAGCCCCTCGAGCTGGTCTTCAAGCGCCTGAGAAATATGGGTTTCCTCCCCTTAGAGGTCTTCATTGAAGGGGAGGAGGAACTCACCCGAAAGATAAACAATGCCTTCTTTCTCAGCGATAGAAAGGAGCTGTTGCTGACCACCGGCTCAAGCCCCCAAAAGGAAGGGCAGATAACTTTTCGCTACGGCGACGGAAAGGGATTGCTGGTGGAGAAGACCCTCACCTTTTCCCCCCAGAGCTACCTCGTCCAGCTCCAGATAAAAGTCACTCCCGGGGAGCTTTTTCATAAAGGCTATATACTGTTAGGACCCCAACTCGGCAATCGCACAGATGGGGGTAAAAGGGGATTCTTCGGCGGCGCCTATCGGGGTATGGTCCAGGGGGTGATAAACGCCAACAACAAGATTCAGAGGGTTAAAAAGCTCTCCAGTCCCCACTCCCAGGGGGAGATGAAATATCAGCTTTTCCAGGGGAGCATTCAGTGGGTGGGGATGGAGGATAACTACTTTATGGCCACCTTCATCCCCCCTGACCTGATAGAAGAGGCTATTGTATTGACTCGGGAAACCCCTCTTCCCGGAGAGAGGGGGAGCCCGACGGTGTTGACCTCTATGATGGCGGGGGTAAGCCTGGCTGACTTAACTAACCAGGGGAATCTCTATATCGGACCCAAAGATTATGAGCTTTTATCAGAGCTGGGGATGGGGCTTAAGTATGTGATAAACTTCGGATTCTTTGGCTTTATTGGAAAGCCGATGCTCTTTGCTCTAAAATTCTTCTACCGATATATCCATAACTACGGAGTATCCATTATAATATTAACTGTGCTCATAAAGCTGCTCTTCTGGCCCCTGACCCGCAAAAGCTATCATTCAATGAAGAAGATGCAGGAGCTCCAGCCTAAGATGAAAGCCATTCGGGAGAGATACAAGAAATACAAGCGTGACCCGGTCATGCGCCAGAAGATGAATCAAGAGACAATGAAGCTTTACCGACAGGAAGGGGTCAGCCCTACGGGGGGGTGTCTCCCCATGCTCCTGCAACTACCGGTTCTGTGGGCGATTTACAGCCTGCTGATGATCTCCATAGAGATCCGACAAGCCCCTTTCTTCGGCTGGATACATGACCTCTCTCGCAAAGACCCTTACTACATCACCCCCATTGTCATGGGCATCACCATGCTCATCCAGCAGCGGATGACCCCCACCACCGGCGACCCCGCCCAGGCCCGTATGTTCAAGCTGATGCCCATCTTCTTCACCTTCCTCTTCCTCAGCTTCCCCAGCGGTCTGGTCCTTTACTGGCTGGTGAACAACATCCTCACCATCGGGCAACAGCATCTTATTAATGTCAAAGAGGAGCAGAAGAAGGCCCAGACCCGGCGAGGCGCACAAAAAGGTAAAAGGCAAATCAGCCACAAGCGGAGGAGGAGATGACCGATAATCAGTCGCAGTTCGAAGCCAAGACCCTCAGGGAAGCCCTTAAAAAGGCAGCCGAGTACTATCAGACCCTCCCCTCCTCCCTCGACTACCAGATACTCGAGCAGGAAAGCAGGGGTCTGTGGGGGAGACGGGTAACCAGGGTCAAGATCGCCGCCCACCCCAAGCTCCAACCTGCCGATAGAAGAGAGCCTCTCATCAGAGAGCTGGAAAGGTTCCTCCGCCAGCTCCTGAGACTGATGAGACTGGAACTGAACATGGATATCAAAGCCACCGACCGGAGAATCGATATCAACCTCTATGGGAGAGACCGCTATATCCTCCTGGATCGGAAGGGGGCGTGCCTCGACTCCCTTCAGTTTCTTCTCTACCGCATGTTCCTTCAAAACCAGAAGGAGAAAAAAATATTGAGGCTCGATTCCGAAGGCTACCGCTCCAGCTGTGAGGAGGAACTGCGCAGCTTAGCCCTTAAGTCTGCCGCCCTGGTAGAGGAGTCCCGCAAGCCATACACCCTGGAGCCTATGAACCCTTATGAGAGGAGGCTCATCCACCTCGCCCTCAAGGACCACAAGGAGGTGACCACCAGGAGCGAGGGTGAAGGGTTTATAAAACGGGTGACCATCCTTCCCACCCGCGGTTAAACCAAAGCCTTCGGTACATTAACAATCGGATTTATAATTACAGATAATTTTTTTCAAACTGATTAAGACAGCATCGGAAGAGAACCCCTATGCAACCTGTTGAGGATACCATAGCTGCCATCTCCACCCCCTTGGGAAGGGGCGGGCTGGGGATTATCAGAATAAGCGGGAACCATGCTCTCGCCATTGCCAAAAAAGTCTTTCGCCCTAACTCCATACCCTTCCAAAAGCTAAAACCTACTCAGGCAACCCTCGGAAAGGTCATCGAACCCAGGAACCACCGGGATGTGGACCAGGCACTTTTGACCTATTTCAAAAGACCCAAATCTTATACCAGAGAGGATGTAGTGGAGATAAGCTGCCACGGCAGTCCCCCCCTGCTGTACCACATTCTGGAGATGGTCCTCCAGGCGGGTGCCCGCCTGGCAGAGCCGGGGGAGTTCACCTATCGCGCTTTCCTTCACGGGAGAATCGACCTCGTCCAGGCCGAGGCTATCAACGACCTCATAAATGCCAAAACCCACTACCAGGCAGAGCTTGCTTACCAGCAGCTCCAGGGGAAGCTTTCCCTCCGCCTCCAATCCCTCGACCAGAAGTTCCTCAACCTCATAGCCCGTGCCGAGGCCTCCATAGATTTCGCCGACGAGGATTACCTCTTCATAACCCCCCAGGAGATGGAGCGCAACCTGAAGGAGCTCATCGATGAGCTCTCCCGTCTGGAGCAGAGCTATACCCAGGGACGGGTGCTTCGGGAGGGAATTTCCATGGCCATTGTGGGAAGCCCCAATGTGGGCAAATCAAGCCTCTTCAACCATTTCCTCGCACAAGAGCGGGCTATCGTCACCCACCTCCCCGGCACCACCCGCGACATCATCATTGAGTCGGTCAACATCGAAGGAATTCCCATAAACTTTATCGATACCGCCGGGATGCGTCAGCCCTCCGACCTCATCGAAAAAGAGGGGGTCAGAAGAAGTCGCCAGGCCATCAGAGAGGCGGATGTGATAATTGCTATGGTAGATAACTCCCGCCCGCTCACTCAGGAAGACATCATGATTATAGATGAGATTCGAGAAAAGAATTTCCTCTTGGTAATCAATAAGATAGACCTGTCGGTCAAAATCGACCTCCGCAAGATCCCCCCGTCGGTAACCAACTATAGGACGGTCAGAATATCTGTGAAAACAGGGGAAGGGCTCCCCCAGTTGAAGGAGAAGATCAGCACATCCATCCTCCAGGGAGACCTCCCCGAAAGTGATGGTCCCCTGCTCACCAATCTGAGGCACAAGGAGATAATATCCCGGTGCCTGAGCTCAACCACCCAGGCTCGGAGCTCCTTCCAACAGGGCTTGTCCGAGGAGTTCATCCTCCTCGACCTCAAGCAAGCCTATCAGAAACTGGGCGAGATAACCGGCAGAACCAGCGTAGATGATGTCCTGAACCACATATTTGCCAACTTCTGTATTGGGAAATAATATCGTTTGTATTTATTAATATAAATAAATAATATAATGAATAACTTCTCCGAAAAATTCGATGTGGTGGTCATCGGTGCCGGGCATGCAGGATGCGAGGCTGCCCTGGCTACCAGCAAGCTCGGGCTGAAGACAGCCCTCTATACCATCAACCTCGACACCGTAGCTCAGATGTCCTGCAACCCCTCCATCGGTGGCATCGCTAAAGGACACATGGTAAGGGAGATAGACGCCCTGGGAGGGGTTATGGCCCAGGTCATCGACCGCACAGGTATCCAGTTCAGGATGCTTAACCGGAGCAAAGGACCGGCTGTCCAGGCGCCCAGGGCTCAGGCAGACAGGGTTGCCTATCGCCTGGAGATGAGGCGCCTCATTGAAAAGCAGGAGGGGCTCCAGCTCATGCAGGGAGAGGTGACCGACATCCTGGTGGAGAAAGGGAAGGTAATAGGGGTCATGCTCAAGGAGGGGGAGAGGGTCAGGGCCAGGGAGGTCATCGTGACCACGGGCACCTTCCTCAACGGTCTCATACACATAGGGCTGGTCAGCTACCCCTCGGGAAGGGCGGACGAGCCCCCATCAGTAGAGCTCTCCACCGCGCTCCGCCGCCTTGGTCTCGCTCTGGGGAGGCTCAAAACCGGCACCCCGCCCCGGCTGAAGCGGGAGAGCATAGACTTCAGCCGCTTCACCCCCCAGCCAGGAGATGCCATCCCTGTGCCCTTCTCCTTCACCACCGAGGGGATCGACCGCCCCCAGATAGAATGCTATCTCGGCTACACCACCCCCCACACCCATCAGATCATCCGGGAGAATCTCGACTGCTCACCATTATATACCGGCAAGATCATGGGCATAGGTCCCCGCTACTGCCCCTCCATCGAGGTGAAAGTGGTCAACTTCCCTGAAAAGGAGCGCCATCAGGTCTTCCTGGAGCCCGAAGGGTACCACAGCCACGAGGTCTACGCCAATGGGGTCTCCAACAGCCTCCCGGTAGAGGTTCAGAAGAGGTTTATCAGGAGCATCCCCGGTCTGGAGGAGGCGGAGTTAATAAGACCGGGCTACGCCATCGAATACGATTTCGTCTATCCCACCCAGCTTAAGCCATCTCTGGAGACTAAGAGAGTCGAGGGTCTCTTCCTGGCCGGACAGATAAACGGTACCTCCGGCTATGAGGAAGCGGCTGCCCAGGGGCTTATGGCGGGCATCAACGCCTACCTCAAACTGAGCCGACGGGAGCCACTAATCCTTAAGAGGTCGGAAGCCTATATGGGCATAATGATAGACGACCTGGTCACCAAGGGGACCCAAGAGCCCTATCGCATGTTCACCTCCCGGGCTGAGTACCGACTGCTGTTGCGGGTGGATAATGCCGACCTCCGGCTGACCGAATACGGGCATCGGGTGGGGCTTATCGACGAAGAGCGATACCGGAGGTTCATCAAGAAGCGGGAGGAAATCACCTCGCTCAAGAGGTATATGACCAAAACCTATGTCAAATTAGCATCTGATGATGCGAAGGGAGAGAGCCCCCATTTTAAGGACAGATACCACCTTACCAAGCCCACCACCTTCGCCCAATTGCTCAGAAGGCCGGAAGTTCGCCTTTCCGACATCAAGCCTTTTCTTCCTGAGGACGCCCCTTCCAGCAGCGACCCACATGTGGTAAATACAGTGGAAACCGAGGTGAAGTATGAGGGCTATATAAGGAGGCAGCTCAAGGAGGCGCAGCAGCTGCGCAGGATGGAGGGGAGGCGCATACCCCAGGGGTTCCCCTACCATAAGGTCCCCGGTCTATCCCGCGAGGTGGTGGAGAAGCTCCAGGAAGTCCAGCCCCGCAATCTGGGGCAAGCCAGCCGCATACCCGGGATGACCCCGGCGGCGTTATCCATAATAAACATCTACCTCAGGAAGCTTAAGAGGGGGGAGGAATGAGGTTTCAGGGGACCCTCCGGGAAAAGGCGAAAGGCATCGGAGTGGAGCTGAGCGAGGAGGTCCTCCAGCAAGCGGAGACCTATTACCGACTGCTCAGCCAGTGGAACAGGAAGATAAACCTCACCGCCCTCAGAAAGCTGGAGGAGGTCATCATCTACCACTTTGTGGAGTCATTCTTTGCCTCCCTTCACATGACCGACTCCCCCTCCTTATGGGCAGATGTGGGCAGCGGAGCGGGGTTCCCCGCCCTTCCCATCAAAATGCTGCGCCGCCGGCTGAAGCTTTACCTTATCGAGCCTCACCAGAAGAAAGCCCACTTCCTCAAGGAGGTGGTCAGGAGGCTGGGTCTCCCGGAGGTGTGGCCCATGGCCATGACCCTGCAGGAGTTTCAAAGATGCCTGCCCTATCCGGAGAGGTTCCGCTACATCACCTCCCGAGCGTGGGGAGCACTACCCCAGCTGATAGGCTTCTGCCGGCAGTCGCTGGAGCCTGAGGGGAGGATGCTCCTCTTTGTGGGGGAGAAGGGGTGCCACGAGCTCACTCGCCTGGAGATGGAGGGGCTTATGGTGGAGAGAAGGACATCCCTCCCCACCAGGGAGATGGGTTTTCTGGTGGAGATAAGGCGGGCATGAGGATTGTTTCACGTGAAACATTTTCCCCTTTAAAATGCCAGTGAATTGTGCTATGCTATTTTTTCAAGGAAATAGTGTGTCATAGTGTGCCCCCTAACAGGGATTAACATGGTGAGCCTATGGGGAGGGTAATAGCTGTAGCCAACCAGAAAGGAGGGGTGGGTAAAACCACCAGCGCGGTCAACCTCTCTGCCTGCCTGGCAGCAGCGGAGAAGGAGACACTGCTGGTGGACCTCGACCCCCAGGCAAACTCCACCAGCGGACTGGGAATCTCCCATCTCCAGGAGAACATGCACATCTATTATTCTCTGCTGGCTCTGAAACCTATTGGCGAGATAGTCCTCCCCACCAAGCTTAAGTTTCTCAAACTCGTCCCCTCCGCCAGGGATCTCATCGGCGCCGAGGTAGAGCTGATCGAGGTTAAGGGAAGGGAATACCTGTTGAAGAGTGCGTTGAGTCCTGTCCGGCATCTCTTTGAGTTCATCCTCATCGATTGCCCCCCCTCCCTCGGCCTGCTGACAGTTAACGCTCTGGTCGCCTCCGATTCCGTGCTCATCCCCCTCCAGTGCGAATACTACGCCCTGGAAGGGATCTCCTCTCTGCTGGATACCTACCAGCGGGTCAAGCAAGCCTTCAACCAGGAGCTGGAGATCGAAGGGGTGCTGCTGACCATGTACGACGAGCGCACCAACCTCAGCAAGCAGGTGGCAGATGAGATCCGCCGTTATTTCAAGGAGAAGGTCTTCAACACGGTCATCCCCCGGAGCGTTCGCCTGGGGGAAGCCCCTGGCTTTGGCAAGCCAATAATCCTGTATGACCTCTCATCAAAGGGGGCGCAAGCCTATCTTAACTTAGCCAAGGAAGTTATCGAAAATGAAAAGAAAAGCGCTTGGTAGAGGATTAGATGCTCTCATACCTAAACCCCCCTTAGAGGCAGCTTTCGGAGCCAGGGAGGTGGATGTCAATCTCTTGTCTCCCAACCCCCATCAACCACGCTTGGGCTACAGCGACAGGGGGATGAAGGAGCTGATGGAATCCATACGGGCGAACGGCATCATTGAGCCCCTGGTGGTTCGCCCCAAAGAGGGGGGATATCAGATAATTGTAGGGGAGAGGAGGTGGAGGGCAGCCAAGAAGTTAGGCTTAACCAGGGTGCCCGTGGTTATCAAGGATGTCCAGGAGGAGAAGCTTCTGGAGTTAGCCCTCATCGAGAACCTCCAGCGGGAGGACCTGAACCCTCTGGAAGAAGCCAGGGCTTATGCCATGCTGCTGGATAAGTTCCAGCTCACCCAGGAGGAGATCTCCCGTCAAGTAGGGAAAGACCGCTCATCGGTAGCCAATTATCTGAGGTTGTTGAAGCTTCCTAAAAGCGTTCAGCAGGAGGTTCTGGCTGAGAACCTCACCATGGGGCACGCCCGTGCCCTGCTATCCCTTGATGACCAGGAGACCCAGCTTCGGGTCTGCCAGAGGATAAAAGAGGGGCGGCTCTCTGTCAGGGAGGCGGAGAGGTTGGTCAAGCGCCTGAAGGAGGGGATAAGGGCTAAAGCCCCGGTGCTTCCGCCCGACCCCTTCATCAGGGCTGCAGAAGAACGCCTCCAGAGAAAGCTGGGAACAAAAGTCTCCATCCGCCGGAAGGGGAAAGGGGGGAGAATAGAAATAGAGTACTACTCCGAACAAGACCTGCAGCGGCTCTTCTCTCTCCTGATCTCCTCTGGCGAATAATGATGTAACCCTTTATATCCTGAGAGGCAGGGAGAGATGAAAGAGAGAAAGACGGAAGTCGGGGAGATTAAGGGATTCCTGGGGGAAGGAACTGAGTTTGAGGGGACCCTCAAGTTTAAGGATGTCATGCGTATTGATGGCAAATTCAAGGGGAAGATAATTTCCCCCAACACCCTGGTTATAGGAGAGCCCGCCGAGGTGGATGCGGAGATAGAGGTACCCAATGTATTCATCAGCGGTAAAGTCAAGGGTACCATTAAGGCTGATGCCAGGCTGGAGATGCACTCTACCGCCCGGGTCTCTTGCGATGTAGTCACCCCCGCCCTGGTCATAGAAGAGGGTGGGCTCTTCCAGGGCAACTGTCAGATGGGGGACATTAAAGAGAAGAGGGAAGTCCCCCAGAAAAAGCTGGAGGCGCTGTCCCGGTGGAGGAAGGGGACTGAAGAGAGTCATTAGGAGTTCGTCAGTGATGGAAGGTAAGGGCAAACGGCTGACCGAGATGGTCAGCGGCTCAGGTTGAGCCTCTAAGCTTTATGCCAGGGACCTGGTCCAGGTTCTGGGAAAACTTCCTGCCAATGTTAACGAAAGGGTGCTGTGCAGTTTCGCCAGCTTTGATGATGCTGGCATCTATAAGCTCTCCAAAGATTTAGCCCTGGTGCAGACCATTGACTTCTTCACTCCGGTGGTTGATGACCCGTGGGTCTATGGGGCGGTAGCCGCAGCTAACTCCCTGAGCGATATATATGCCATGGGAGGAAAGCCACTGACCGCCCTCTCCATAGCGGCATTTCCCCCCCAAGGGGATTTCACCATTCTGGAGCAGATAATGGCTGGAGGGATAGAGAAGTTGAAGGAGGCTGAGGTGCACCTCTTGGGGGGACATACCATACAAGATAAGGAGATGAAGTTCGGCTACGCCATCACCGGGACCATCCATCCCCAGCGTATCGTGACCAACTCGGTAGCCAGGGTGGGGGAGCTTTTGATATTGACAAAGCCACTGGGGATAGGTATTATTACCACGGGAATCAAGTTACAGAAGGCCTCCTCAGAGGCGATAAAGAGGGTCTCCGAGGTGATGATGGAGCTCAACCGTCGGGCGTCGCAGATTATGCTCCGCTATGGGGTATCGGCAGCTACCGATGTAACCGGCTTCGGGCTTTTGGGGCACTGTTGCGAGATGGCTGCTGCCAGCAATATATCCTTAGAGCTTTATTTCCCAGAGATACCGGTTATACCCGATGCATGGGAGCTGGCTAAAGAGAGGGTCTTCGCGGGGGGGCTTCTGGCCAACCGCAGCTTCTTCGGAGAGCGTGTCAAGCTGGCGCCCAGCCTGAAGGAGGAAGAAGGAGCTCTTCTGTTTGACCCTCAAACTTCGGGAGGGCTGCTTATAGCCTCTCCCCGTAAAGGAGCTGACAGAATGGTATCGGAGCTGAGAAGGTCGGGGATAGAGGCTAAAATAATAGGAAGGGTAATTGAGAAGAAAAGAAAGGAAATCTATGTAAGGGACGAAAGCTTAACTTAATGAGAAAAGGGTCAAGGGTGAAGTCCGCTTAAGAAGAGGAAGAGGATTTTTCCTTATCGTTTTAGAAGCTCGCAATGATACTGATAGAGCAAGAGGAGGTTTGAGAGTGGAACACGGGATCATGGAGATCATAACCCACCTGGTGTTTCAATTGGCGGTCATCCTGATATTAGCCAGGATTGCGGGGGAGGTTTGCGAGAGGTGGCTTAAGCAGCCTGCTGTATTGGGAGAGCTCATAGTGGGGATGATTATCGGACCCTACGCCCTGGGGGGGTATCTTAAAGTCCCCGGTCTGGGGGCTCTTTTTCCCCCGCCGGAGCCTGGTGTGATGACCAACATTCCGGTCTCCAACGAGCTTTATGCCTTTGCTCAGGTAGCGGTGATCATCCTTCTTTTTATGGCGGGATTGGAGACAGATCTCCCCTCCTTTTTCCGCTATGCTTTTCCAGCTACCATGGTAGCGTTAGGAGGGGTGGTATTCCCCTTCTTTTTTGGGGCTTATACCACCGTATTGTTCGGCTATGATACATCTATCTTTGGAGGAAAAGCTCTCTTTATGGGGGCCATAATGACCGCTACCTCGGTGGGGATTACCGCCCGTATCCTGAGCGATATAAAGAAGCTGGATACTCCCGAGGGGGTTACCATAATGGGGGGAGCGGTAATGGACGATGTTATGGGGATTCTGATCTTAGCTGTGGTGGTGAGCCTGACCGCCCGGGGAGTAGGACAGAAGTTCAGCGGTGTAGAGGTGGCCGTGATAGCGGCTAAGGCAATCGGAGTATGGCTGGGGATTATGGCCGTGGGTCTCATCTTTCGCAAGAAGATCTCCCGTTTCATGGAGTGGTTTAAATCTGCTGGGGCCGCCCTGGTCATTGCCCTCTCTCTCTGCTATTTTGCCGCTGCCATTGCCGAGATGTTCGGTCTGGCTATGATTATAGGAGCTTATGCCATCGGCTTAGCCATTTCAGATACGCCGGTAGCCAAGCTGCTCATAGAGAGGCTCCATTCGGTGTATTATGCTCTGGTTCCCATATTCTTCGTCATTATGGGGATGATGGTAGATTTCCGCTCCTTTAAGGGAGCCCTGGGGTTTGGGCTGGTGATCACCATCCTGGCTATCATTGGAAAGGTCTTCGGATGTGGCTTCCCTGCCTTGGCGGTAGGGTTCAATATGAGGGGTGGCAGTCGGATAGGTATAGGTATGCTCCCTCGAGGGGAGGTTGCCCTTATCATCGCCGGTGTGGGTTTAGCCAGAAATGTACTGGTGGGGGACGTGGGGAAGACCATCTTCGGGTGTGCTGTCCTGATGACTATGGTCACCACCCTTATGGCTCCTATTATCTTAGTGCCCCTCTTCCAGAAAGGGGGCTCGGGGAGGAAACATCACGAGGAGAAAGAACCGAAGGGAAGCGCTCCTCTTAGTGCCCCGCCAGGGGATAAGAATGTGTAAAGAGCACATTAATTCAAGAGGGAATCATGCCGAGAAGTTATGAATTATTAGCCGAAAAACAGGTCGTAGGAATATTTGCCGATTTTTTAAAGGAGTCTCTCATGGAACACAGGTTTGAAGAGAGGCTCCATGTTGCCCCCTCCGAGGGACCCGAGGTGTGGGAGTACATCCGGGGGGAAGAGATAATATCGCTGTGCCTTGACGATAGCGTCGGCAGCCAAACGGAGACTCAGCTAATTCTGGAGTCGGAAACCGACATTGCCGATTTCTATGCCATCATCACCAAAGCCATTGTCAGTTTTCATTCAGGCTGCATCAAGAGGATGCTCTGCTCAATCCCGGATGATGCGGAGAGACGGAAGATTATGGATCAACTGAAATGATAAAGCTCGATATTTCTATTATCTTCATAATAGGGCTGTTCCTGCTCCTGGTATTGATTCTGAACCGCTATTTTTTCAAGCCCCTGCTTAAAATACTGGAGGAGCGGAAGGGCATGGTCCTTGGACCGCGGGAGGAGGCGCAGCAGTCCCTGAAGGTGGTGGAGGAACTCACCCAGCAGCGAGAGAGGGCTCTGGCATCTACCAGAGCAGAGTCCCAGCAGCTTAAGGATGAGCGGGTGCAGGAGGGGCGTCGGGAGGGGGATAAGATTATAGCTTCCACCAGGACTGAGGCAGAGAGGCTTCTCTCCTCCGAGGAAAAAGAGATTAAGGGGATGGTGCGAGAAGTGGAAAGAGATCTGGAAGGGATGAGCGATAAGTTTGCCCTTAAAATAGCAGAGAACCTTCTGGGAAGAAGGCTCCCTGTTTCTCCGCCAGACAAAAAGGGGACAAAAGGAGAAAGACCCCATCAGAGATAGAAAGATGCGCTGGAACATTTCCTGCGTTTTAGGAGTTGGCTTGGTAAGAGGGTTGACCCTCTCTCAGAAGTTATTTCCGCCGGCAGAAGCTCATTCCCCCTGGAAGGATACCCTCTGGCAGACGGTAAACTTCATTATCCTTGTTGCCGTTCTGGTCTATTTCTTGAGGAAACCGGTAGTCAAATACCTCCACCGGAGGTCACAAAAGATTAAAGAGGATATAGACCTGGCAAGGCGTGATCGGGAGGAAGCCAGCGCCAAGCTGCAGGAGATTAAGGAGAGGTTATCCAGGCTCGATGAGGAGCTTTCCGCCTTCAAGAAGGGGATTCTTCAAGAATCTCAAAGGGAACGGAAGCGGATTCTATCCCAAGCCAAACAGGAGGCGGAGGAGCTTTTGAAAGCCACCACTAATAAGATTGAGAGCGAGGTAAAGTTAGCCAAGCGGAGGCTACAGGAATACATTGCTGGGCTATCCGTCGAGGAAGCGGAGAGGGTGTTGAAGGGCAGCCTTACCGATAAGGACCAGGAAGCTCTTATCAGGAAATATCTGGCAAAAATGGAGGAGCTCCAGTGATTGGACGTTCGCTTTTCAGACGATATGCCAAGGTTCTTATCGAGGTAGCCAGAAGGGATAAGCTCCTCCCTCGCGTGCAGAAGGATTTGCGCTCCTTCATGGAGCTTCTGAAGACCCATCCCCAATTGGAGGGTTTCTTTTCCGATCCCAAAATCAGCCCTTTGCACAAAGAGGAGCTGTTAGAGGAACTCCTCTCCGCCGCCGATTATGAGGATATTACCAAAAATTTCCTCCGCCTGTTATCATTCCGAAGGAGGCTCCCCTATTTGCAGGAGGTATGGGAGGCTTTTCAGTGGCAGGTAAACAGACTGGAAGGGGTAGCGGTGGTGGAAGTCATCTCTCCTTTTCCCCTCTCTGAGGGGCAGACGAGGAAAATCGTCCGGCGAGTATCGAAGTTCCTCGGCAAGAAGGTGGAGATAAAAAGCAGTCTTGACCCTTCCCTTATAGGAGGGGTGGTAATAAAAGTTGGGGATACTGTCTATGACGGAAGCCTCAAGAAGCAACTTCAGCTATTAAAGGAAAGGCTGGTGCAGGGTTAAGGAATGAAGATAAAGTCAGATGAGATAAGTCGGATTATTCGTCAGCAGATTGATAAATTTCACCCGGAAATAGAGGTAAGCGAGGAGGGGGCTGTCATCTCCACTGGGGATGGCATCGCTCGCGTATTTGGGCTGGAAAGGGTGATGGCAGGTGAGCTGCTGGAGTTCCCTGATGAAGTTTATGGATTAGCCTTGAATCTGGAAGAGGACGATGTTGGGGTGGTGGTACTGGGTGAGGCCGACAACATTAAAGAGGGAAGCATAGTGCACCGCACCGGAAAAATCCTGCAAGTTCCTGTCGGAGAAGAGCTCCTCGGAAGGGTGGTCAACCCCCTGGGGCAGCCGTTGGACGGCAAAGGTCCAATTAAAGCCAAGCACTTCGGCCCTCTGGAGAGGTTAGCTCCCGGGGTTGTTGACCGCATCCCGGTTAAAGAGCCTCTTCAGACCGGCATTAAGGCCATCGACTCTATGATCCCCATCGGCAGGGGTCAACGGGAGCTTATCATCGGCGACCGCCAGCTCGGGAAGTCGGCTCTCGCCATCGACACTATCATCAACCAGCGGGATACCGATGTCAACTGCATATATGTAGCCACCGGTCAGAAGCAATCTACCATCGCCCAGGTGGTGAAGACATTTGAAGAATACGGTGCTATGAAATATACTACCGTGGTCACCACCTCCGCTTACGAACCAGCTCCCCTTCAATACATCGCCCCTTACAGTGGCTGCGCTATGGGGGAGTATTTCCGCGACAGGGGGAAGCATGCCCTGGTCGTCTACGACGACCTCTCTAAACAGGCAGCCTCCTACCGGGCCATCTCCCTCCTTCTCCGCCGTCCCCCGGGAAGGGAAGCCTACCCTGGGGACATATTCTACCTCCACTCCCGTTTATTAGAACGAGCATGTAAGCTCAACGAAGATAAAGGCGGCGGCTCCTTAACCGCCCTCCCCATAGTGGAGACCCAGGCGGGGGATATAGCCGCTTACATCCCCACCAATGTCATCTCCATAACCGATGGGCAGATTTACCTGGAGGCAGACCTGTTCTACTCAGGGATGCGTCCCGCCATCAATGTGGGCTTATCGGTTTCTCGAGTGGGGGGGAATGCCCAGATAAAGGCCATGAAGCAAGTAGCCGGCACCTTGCGATTGGAGCTGGCCCAATACCGGGAGATGGCTGCCTTTGCGCAGTTTGGCAGCGACCTCGACAAAGCTACCCAGGCTCAGCTGGAGAGAGGGGAACGGTTGATGGAAATCCTCAAGCAGAAACAATATAGCCCGCTGCCGGTAGAGAAGCAAATTTTGCTGATTTATGCCGCCACCAATGGCTACCTGGACGACCTCCCGGTGGACTCTCTCCGCCGCTTTGAGAAGGAACTGCATGAGTTCTTGGATAATAACTGCGGGAAACTCCTCAAGGGTCTGGAAAGCAAAAAAGAGCTGGACAAACCCTTAACCGCCGAGATAGAAAAAGCTCTCCAAAAGTTTAAAGAAGGATTTACCGCAGATGAAAAGGAATAGGCAGTGCAGAGTATTAAAGACATCAGGCGAAGGATAAAAAGCATCAGCAACATCCAGCAGCTCACCAGGGCTATGAAGATGGTCTCGGTAGCTCGCTTACGCCGGGCACAGCAACGGATACTGAGAGCCCGTCCCTATGCCCGGAAGATGACGGAGGTGCTGAATAGCCTGGCATCCCGCACGGAGCCCGCTCTCCATCGCTTATTGGCTGAAAGGGAGGAGAAGAGGATAGGGCTTATGGTGGTGACCTCCGATAAGGGTCTATGTGGGAGTTTTAACAGCAACATATTGAGAAAGGCTACCGAGTTTCTTGAGGAGGAGCGAGGAAAAGAAACTCTTCTCTATTTGATAGGGAGAAAGGGGAGGGATTACTTCCGGCGTCGGGGCTACCCCATAAAGGAAGAGCTGGTGGATATCTTCCGGGACATCTCCTTCGGCTATGCTACCACCCTGGGAAGGGAAATTACCGAAAGCTATAGCCGTGAAGAGCTCGACTCGGTTTATCTGCTCTACAATGAATTCAAATCAGCCCTGCGGCAGGGAGTGGTAGTAGAGAAACTCCTCCCCATTCAGAGGCTGAAAATTGAGGGACCAGTTGCCCCCATCGACTATATCTATGAGCCCTCAGCCAGGGTGATTTTCGACCAGCTCCTTCCCCTGCATATCAATATCCAGATTTATAAAGTATTATTAGAGTCGGCTACCTCAGAGCACGCTGCACGGATGACCGCTATGGACAACGCCACCAGCAACGCTATGGAGATGATCGACCACCTGACGCTCTTGAGGAATAAGCTCAGGCAAGCCGCCATAACCAAAGAGCTTATAGAGGTGGTCACTGCCGCTGATGCCCTTACGGCAGAGACAGAGATATAAAAGGGAGCCAGAGATGAAGGTAGGAAAAGTAGTTCAGGTGATGGGACCGGTAGTGGATATAGAATTTGAAGATGCCAATTTGCCTCCCATCCATAACGCGCTAAGAATTACCGATAAAAAGAAGTTAAGCTCCAGGAATATAGATGCGGTTGTAGAAGTGCAACAGCACCTGGGTGAGAACCGGGTGAGAACGATATCCATGGCTTCCACCGATGGGATGGTACGTGGAATGAAAGCCGTGGATACCGGCGGTCCCATTACAGTGCCGGTGGGCAAGCAGACCCTGGGAAGATTGATGAATGTGGTCGGGGAGCCCATCGATAATCTGGGACCGCTAAAGACCAAGGAGCGGTATCCTATCCACCGCGACCCCCCATCCTTTGAAGAGCAGGAGACCACCACCGAGATGTTCGAGAGCGGCATCAAGGTCATCGACCTCCTGGAGCCCTATGCCAAGGGGGGAAAGACAGGCTTGTTTGGCGGGGCAGGGGTGGGAAAGACGGTTTTGATAATGGAGATGATACACAACATAGCCACCGTCCACGGTGGAGTCTCCGTCTTCTCAGGGGTAGGAGAGCGAACCCGCGAGGGGAACGACCTCTGGATGGAGCTAAAAAAGTCGGGGGTTATAAGCAAAACCGCCCTCATCTTCGGTCAGATGACCGAGCCCCCAGGGGCACGCCTGCGAGTGGGTCTGGCGGGTCTGGCGGTGGCGGAGTATTTCCGCGATGTTGAGGGGCAGGATGTCCTCCTGTTCATTGATAATATCTTCCGATTTGTTCAGGCAGGCTCCGAGGTCTCCGCTCTGCTGGGACGCATGCCATCGGCAGTTGGCTATCAGCCGACTCTGGCCACGGAGATGGGAGAGCTGCAGGAGCGGATCACCTCCACCAAGAAGGGCTCCATCACCTCGGTGCAGGCTATCTATGTCCCTGCCGACGACCTGACCGACCCCGCTCCCGCTACCACCTTCGCCCACCTGGATGCTACCACCATCCTTTCCCGCTCTATCGTCGAGCTCGGCATCTACCCTGCGGTGGACCCCCTCGCTTCCACCTCACGCATCCTCGACCCCAAAATAATAGGGGAGGAGCATTATCAGGTAGCCCGCTCGGTGCAGGAAATCCTGCAGAGGTATAAAGACCTGCAGGACCTCATCGCCATTCTGGGAATCGACGAGCTTTCGGAGGAGGACAAGGTCACCGTTGCCCGGGCGCGCAAGATACAACGCTTCTTCTCCCAGCCCTTCTTTGTCGCTGAGGAGTTCACCGGAGTGCCGGGGAAATATGTAAAGCTCGAGGATACCATCAAGGGATTCCAGAAGATAGTCAGCGGTGAGCTGGACGAACTCCCCGAGCAGGCTTTCTATATGGTGGGGACCATCGAAGAGGTCATGGAGAAAGCCGCCAGCCTGAAAGAGAGTTAGTCAATGGGAGCAGAGAAGATTACCCTGGAGGTGGTAACCCCCGAAAAGCTGGTGGTGGGAGAGGATGTGGACGAGATTACTGCTCCAGGCTATTATGGCTATTTCGGTGTTCTTCCCCACCATCACCCCTACCTGACCCTGATAGGGATCGGGGAGCTTATGTATCGCATAGGGGATAAGAGTCATTATCTGGCAGTCAGTAAAGGCTTTGCCGAGGTGTTGGGGAATAAGGTTACCTTCCTGGTAGAGAGCTGCGAGAAGCCCCAGGAGATAGATGTGTCCAGGGCAGAAAAAGCTAAGGAGAGAGCGGAGGCGCGCTTGCGAGCACCAACCCCCGAACTGAATGTGGAGAGGGCGAGTGCAAGCCTCCAGCGAGCCCTCACCCGCCTGAAGGTGGAAAAAAGGAAGGGGCAGGCTTAAAACATATATATTTATTTTAAATTTATAAAATAATAGAAAGTATGTATTAATAAAGAAACTTCCTCCTTATTAAGTTCCATAAGGTTGGCAAGGTGGATGATATAACCGTTGATGCCCTCCTCTATGGGGAGATTAAGCTGGCGCAGAGGAAGAAGGGCTACCGCTTCTCCCTCGATGCCATTCTGCTGGCTGATTTTGTTCACACTAAACCTGCTGACCGGATAATAGAGCTGGGAAGCGGCTGTGGGGTTATTCCCCTGTGGTTGAGCCGGAGGAGGGAATTCAAATCCATCCTGGGGGTGGAGATTCAGCCCGAGCTTGCCCGTTTAGCCCGCCAGAATGTCTCCCTCAACGGGGAAGAGGGTAGGATTCAGATTCTGGAGGAAGATTTAAGGGAGTTGACCCAAAAGATGGAAAAGGGAAGCTATGATATAGTCATCTGCAACCCCCCTTACAGAAAGGCTGCCTCAGGGAGGCTCAATCCCGACCGAGAAAGAGCGATAGCCAGGCACGAGATATGCTGTACTCTGGAAGATGTGGTGCGGGTCACCTCTCATCTTCTCCATCTCCAGGGGAGGTTCTTCACCATCTGCCTGGCAGAGAGGTATGCCGAGCTTCTGAAAGAGCTGCCCAGGTGGCGTATGAGCCCGGTGAGGGTTCGTTTTGTTCATCCTCTCCCAGAGGAGAAGGCTTCCCATTTTTTGCTGGAAGCGAGGATAGGTTCAAGCAAGGGATTTGTTGTTCTTCCCCCTCTGTTCGTCTATCAGCAGGAGGGAGAATATACCGATAAAATGCTCCAGATTTTTCAGGGGAGGACATAGCCCCGCCTTCGTCCACCTTTCAGTCTTAAAGAGGGCAAGAGGGCTCGCTTGACAACGGGTGGGCAGTTTGATATTATTTTAACGGAGTGATGGTGACCAATTTTATGGTCGGAGTGGAAGCAGAGGTTTTCTCACCTCTGCTTTTCTTAATTGGCTGTTCCACTAAGGGGAGCGGTTTTTAGTTTTTTAAAGATTTGAGGGTTTAAAGCCAGGATGTGGGCTAATCTAAAAAGCCTCTTGCATTACCGGGGGCTTATACAGGCGCTGGTGAGTCGGGAGCTGAAGGCAAGGTATCGGGGTTCGGTTCTCGGCTTTTTCTGGTCTTTTGTGAACCCTTTGCTCCTGCTGCTGGTCTATACTTTTGTCTTCACGGTGATTTTCCGACCAGCCCGCATTGAAGGGCTTACTCCCTATGCCCTCTTCCTTTTTTGTGGACTGCTGCCTTGGACATGGTTCTCCTCCTCGCTGCTGGAGTCCTCATCGGTTCTAAGCAATAATGCCAACCTTATTCAGAAAGTTCCTTTCCCAGCCGATGTGCTCCCCTGTGTCAATGTATTCTCCAATTTCGTCCACTTCCTGCTGGGATTGCCGATACTGTTCGCATTTCTGATCTACTATCGTCGTCCGCTGAGCATCTATATTCTCTTCTTTCCCGGGGTGGTTCTCATACAGATAATTTTCACCATGGGGTTTGCCATGTTCATCTCCTCGTTAAGCGTCCACTTTCGGGATATAAGGGACCTTCTGGCAAACCTGCTCACCTTCTGGTTTTTTGCCACTCCCATCATCTATCCTGTCACAATGATACCGGAGAGTTTTCGTTGGGTATTAGACCTCAACCCCATGACTCATATTATGATGGGCTACCAGGATACTCTTTTCAAGGGGCAGCTCCCCCATTGGAAGAAGCTGTCAGTGACCTTTCTGGTTGCCCTGGTGGTTTTTTATGTAGGTTATTTCCTCTTCGACAGGTTGAGGGATAGCTTTGCAGAGGAGGTATGAGGGTGGCACCAGCGGTAATTGTGGAGGACCTGACCAAGCTCTACCGGAAATACTCCCAGAAGAGGCGTTTCCAGACCATGAAGTCCGCCCTGATAAAGGGTGACCTGTTTCGGCAATTAAGACCGGAGGAGGTCTTCTTAGCTCTGGAGAAGGTCTCCTTCACAGTGGAGAAGGGGGAGACATTCGGGATTATCGGCAGCAATGGGGCGGGCAAGAGCACCTTGCTCAAGATAATCGCCGGCACCTTGAGGTCGACTTACGGGAAGGTGTTGGTTGATGGGAGGATCTCTGCCCTTATTGAGTTGGGAGCTGGCTTTCATCCGGAGATAAGTGGACGGGAGAATATATACATCAACGGGATTATACTGGGATTGTCTAAAAAGGAGATCCAGCAGAGGTTCGATGATACTGTTCGGTTCGCCGAGCTGGAGGAGTTCATAGAGCACCCCATAAAGACTTATTCAACGGGAATGTATCTGAGGCTTGGCTTTGCCATCGCCATCAATGTGGAGCCTGATGTCCTGTTGATAGACGAGGTCATTGCAGTAGGGGACGAGGCTTTTTACCGAAAATGCCTCGACAAGATAAAGGAGTTTCAGTGGAAAAAGAAGACCATCTTGATAGTCTCCCATGCCCTGGGGATGATAAAGACCCTTTGCGACCGGGCTATCTTGCTGCAGAAAGGGAGAGTAAAGCAGATAGGAGACCCGCGGATGGTGGTTGATGCTTACCTGTCTGATGTAGCTGAGAAGGAGGAGCGAGAGCTGAGCCGCCTCCACAGTCAGACTCTGGAGCAATATGTCCTTGGAGCGGAGGCTAAGCCCGAAGGAGAAGCCCATCCCCCTGCCACCGAGTACGAGAAGAAGCGATGGGGCTCCAGGGAGATTGAGATCAGGGAGGTGAAGCTGCTGGATAAGAGGGGGCAGGAGAGGCATATTTTCAACAGCGGGGAACCGATGGAGATTCGGATGACCATCTATGCCAGGAAGAAGATAAAAGACTTTATCTTCGGAGTAGGTATCTTCAATAGTGGGGGGATATCCTGCTATGGCACCAACACTCATATTGAGAAGTTTGCCCCCCAGGAGGTCTCTGGTGAAGGGATGGTCTCCTTTAAGATAGAGAGATTGGATTTAATAGAAGGGACCTATTTCCTGGATGTGGCCGCCCACCAGATCGATGGCACCCCCTACGACTACCACCGCCAGCTTTATACCTTCCGAGTGAAGTCCCTCATTGCCGATATCGGGGTCTTTCGCCCCCAGCACCAATGGAGCTTCTCCCCCAACATCAGCTTCAAGAAAATGTAAACTAAATGCCAGATGAAGGGGCGAAGCGTCTAAAAAGAGGGGGAAATTTTGGGCAAAATGAATGAGTTAGCTGAGTTCCTTCCCATTATCCAAAGTCGGCAGCGGGAGGAAGTCGTCGACAGGGATACCCTGCCATCCTGTGGGAGAAGCGCAGTCATCCTTCCCTATTGTGGGGGCTATTCCACCACCAATCTGATCGGGCGGATGGTGGAACGATACTCCCCACCAGATGACGACTGAGAAGGGGTGAGAGGCTTGTTATTAAAAAAGATTTTGGAGCTCCCCAGACTAAGGGAAGAGTTCGGCAGGATCAGGGAGATTGCCAAAGGAGAAGCCTTCTCCATAACTCTCAGCGGGCTTAACGAGGGGGCAAAGGTCTATTTCATCTCCCTGTTGATGAGCGAGGCAGGGAAGAATTTTGTCTATGTGGTCCCCTCCAATGCAGAGATAGAACGCCTCTCCCCGAGCTTAGCCTATTGGATTGAGGAGCTCTGTTCATCCGAAAGAAAAGGGGAGTCCTTCCAGCTTCTCACCTTCCCCTATGTGGATACCGAAGCCTATTCCTCCGCGCCCCCTCATCTGGATATCATAAGGCGGAGGGTCGAAGCTTTATGGACCCTCACCACTGGTAAGCGGTGGCTCCTCCTTGTCTCCGCCCCATCCCTGGCGTATCCCACCATACCGCCCCAGGCCTTCGCCTCCCGGGCAATCTCCTTGCAAGTTGGGGGAGATTACCCCCTCTATCTACTGAAGGAGAAGCTGGTAGAATTAGGCTATCAGCGTGAGGATATGGTAGAAGAGGTGGGGGATTTCTCTTGCCGGGGAGGAATTGTGGACCTCTTTTCCCCCCAGCATATCAATCCGCTGCGGGTTGAGTTCTTCGCCGACCGTATTGAGTCTATCCGTGAATTCGATATAATCACCCAGCGCTCAATCAGAGAGGTTCAAGGAATTGATATATTGCCTATGGAAGAGTTCACCTCCCCCTGCAACCCAGACGAGTCTGAGCCCCTTCGTAATGGGGTAGCCGCCTATCAGCATCGGGCGAGGGTCAAAGGCTCCTTAGCAGGGTATCTCAAAGATTGTCTCTTCGTTTTGGATGAGCCCTCCCTCATAGAGAAGGGGCTCGACGAGCAGCATCAGCACTTTCTCCAGCGATATCAGTTCCTCCTTTCGGAGGGGAGAGCCCCCATCCCTCCCCATAAGCTGCTGACCCCCCAAGAGGCAATTGAGAAGGAAGTCAGGAAAAGGGGGGTTATAAACCTTTGCACCCTCGGTCTGACCAGCCCCTTCAAGAAAAAGGGGGAAGAGGAGTTCAGTTTCCCCTCCCGGTCTATCCCCTCTTACAAAGGTGCTCTCTCGGAGTTAAAGTTGGAGATAGAGCGAAACAAGAAGCAGCATTATAATACCGTCGTTCTGATGCCTAACCGGGGAAGAGCCAGGAGGGTGGAAGAGATACTCAGGGACTACGAATTAGAGCCTCTGCTTATCGACCCCAGGGAATCCCCGCTGCCCGACTCTCCCTCTGGTCCCCTTAAAGGGCGTCTACTGGTCAGCTGGGGGAGCCATCAGGGGGGCTTCTGTTTGCCTTCCTATCGCCTGGTGGTGGTCACTTCGGAGGAGCTGTTCGGAAAAGAGCTACACCCGATTCCCAGGAAAAAGCCAAAAAGCCACCGCTTTGTCTCCGACCTCAGGGATTTGAAGGTGGACGACTATGTGGTTCATATCGACCATGGCATCGGCATCTACAAGGGGCTGAAGGAGATTAAGCTAAACGGTGAGACAAAGGAATTTATGGTAATTATGTATCAGGAGGGCGACCGGCTATATCTTCCGCTGGATCGCCTGAATCTGGTGCATAAATATAGCTGGGTTAAAGCGTTCAAGCCCAGGCTGGACAAGCTGGGGGGAACCTCCTGGCACCAGGTGAAAAAGAGGGTGAAGAGCTCGCTCCACAACATAGCCCAGGAACTTATCAACCTCTATGCTGCCCGTCAGCTTATCAGGGGGTATGCCTTCAGCCCCGATACCGTGTGGCAGAAGGAATTCGAGGACGCCTTTGAGTATTCCGAGACCCCCGACCAGCAGTTAGCCATTCAGGATATGAAGGAGGATATGGAAAACCACCGTCCAATGGACCGACTGTTATGCGGTGATGTCGGCTACGGCAAGACCGAGGTGGCCATGAGAGGGGCTTTTAAGGCGGTCATGGACGGTAAGCAGATTGCCATGTTAGCCCCCACCACCATATTAGCCTTCCAGCACTATCGAACCTTTGTCCAGCGGTTCCGGGGATATCCCATAAAGATGGCTCTCCTCAGTCGATTGCAGAGCAAGAAAGAGCAGAAGGAGATTGTCTCCAGGATTAAGGGTGGAGAAATAGACATTGTTATTGGCACCCATCGCCTCCTCTCCCGGGATGTGGAACTCTGCGACCTGGGTCTGCTGGTCATAGACGAAGAGCAGAGGTTCGGGGTAGCCCAGAAGGAGAGGTTGAAGCATTTGAAGAAGAATGTAGATGTCCTGACCATGACTGCCACCCCCATCCCCCGAACCCTGAATATGTCGTTTATGGGGGTCAGGGACTTGAGCCTTATAGAGACCCCCCCGCTGAACCGCCTCTCCATCCAGACCACTCTGTTAAGCTTTGATGAGGGCGCCGTCACCTCTGCCATTGAGCGGGAGTTAGCCAGAGGAGGACAGGTATATTTTGTCCACAACCGGGTGCAGAGTATCCAGAGTGTAGCCCGCTTGGTGCAGAGGCTCTGCCCCTACGCCCACATTGCCATCGCCCACGGACAGATGCCCGAGCGAGAGCTGGAGGAGGTGATGATAGACTTTATTGCTAAGAGATATGATATACTGGTGTGCACATCCATAATAGAGAATGGGCTCGACATCCCTTCGGTCAACACCATTATAATCAACAGAGCTGACAAGTTCGGTATGGCGCAGCTCTATCAGCTGCGGGGGAGAGTTGGACGCTCAGACCGGCGGGCGTATGCTTATTTTCTCATACCGCCAGAGAGGTCCCTCTCCGCCCAGGCGAGGAAGAGGTTGCAGGCGATTAAGGAGTTCAGCTATCTGGGCTCCGGGTTCCGGCTGGCGGCGATGGACCTGCAGATCAGGGGCAGCGGCAACCTGCTGGGTAGAGAGCAGCACGGGCACATAGCCGCGGTGGGATTCGACCTCTATTGCCAGCTTTTGCAGAATGCCATTCAGGAGCTCAAGGGAGAGCCGCTTGAAGAAGAGGTGAAGCCCTCCCTGAACCTGGGGGTTGATTGCCACATCCCCCGCCGCTGGATTCCCGATGCCAACCTTCGGCTGATGCTTTATCGCCGAATAGCCAGCGCAGCAACCACCTATGAGGTCGACAAGCTATCTGAGGAGATGAAAGACCAGTTTGGTCCCCTCCCCTTCTCCGTGGCTAACCTCCTCGAGTGCATAAAGCTAAAGATAACAGCCCAACAGCTCAACCTGCTGAGCATCGACCGAAAGGACCACAAGCTCATTATTCGGCTGAGACCACAGTCGGTGGTTAGCCCGGAGAGGCTGGTGGAGCTGGTCAGCAGCCGTAAGGCTGAGCTCCAACCCGATGGGATATTGACCTTCAACCTGCCCCCAGAGGAGGGGAGGGTTTTGGGCGAGGTTAAAAATATATTGAATCGACTCATCTGATATGTTAAAATTCTCCAAGCTCTTCCCTTCCCCTTTTTATTCAAGAGGGAGAAGAGTTTTACCAACAGAAGCTAAGGAAATGGGAACATTAAGGATGTTAGGAAAATCATTAAAGGGGATAGAGCTGGTAGTGTGGGTCGGCTTGCTCCTTCTCCTTGTTGCAGGTTGCGGCCAGCAGGGGGCTAATAGAGCCAACAGGGAGAAAGAGGCCGCACTGGAAAAGCCGGTGGTGAACATCAATGGTCGGGACATCAAAGCCCGCGCTCTTTACGACTATATCAAGCAGAATTTTGGAAACGAGGATATGGAGCTGGACGATTACATCAAGAGCCGCTTTCTCGATTTCTTCATTGAGGAGCAGCTTCTGGTTGACCAGGCACAAAAGATGATGGTCAGCGTGAGTGAGGCAGAGGTAGAGCGGGCTATGGGTAAGTCCGAAGGCGCGGTGGAGCTCCTCATAGATACCGATGTTTGGAGAGTCGGCTTTAGAAACAATATATTGGTCCAAAAATTCATCAACCAGTTCGTCCTTAAAGACCTGGTGATAACTGAGCAGGAGACAAAGCTCTATTATGACAACCATCCCGAGGAATTCACCCTCCCGGAGAAGGTAAGGGCCAGCCAGATATTAGTAGAGGATGAGGAGAAAGCCCAAAATGTGCTTCAGTTATTAAGCAAGAGAAGCTTTGAAGAGGTTGCCCGAACCTTCTCCATCAGCCCCGAGGCGGAGAAAGGGGGGGATATGGGCTACTTCGAGAAGGGGCAACTACCCCTTGAATTTGAGAAAGTCATCTTCGGATTGAAGGTGAGGGGGCATAGCCAGGTGGTGAAATCACCCTACGGCTTCCATGTGTTTAAGCTGGTGGAGAAAAGGAGTGGGGGGAAGCTGCCCTTCAAGGAAGCGGAAAACCTGATAAAAATTAAGCTCATGCAGGTCAAAGGTGAGGAGCTGTATAAGAAATACCTCTCCCAGCTAAAAGCGAAGTCCCATATAAAAATATATTACCAGAACCTCGGATTCCAGTATAAGGAAAAAGAGCAGGACAAGGAGGTTGACTGATGAAGGCAGCAGCCATTAGCTCCTTTTTAGCCCTCTTGTTATCCTCACTACTGGTGGCTAGTGCTCCCCTGCCCAGCCAGGAGGTGGTAGAGGAGATAGTAGCCAAGGTTAATGCTACTATCATTACCAAGCGAGAACTGGAGCGTCGAGCTCGGCTTCCCATGCAGAGTATATTTGAGCAGTACACCGGCGAGGAGAGGGCTCAGAGACTGAAAGCGTTGCAGCAGCAGATTCTTGAACAGGCGATAACCGAAGCTCTCCTCTCCAGCCAGGCGCAGCGCCTGGGGCTGAGTGCCAGTGAGAGCGAGATTCGTGCGGTGCTGGAAAGGATGAAGAAGGAGAACAACATCATAAGCGACGAGGAGCTCAACCGCCAGCTGGAGGGGATGGGGACCAACATATCGGAGCTCCGCCGGGACATCAGGGCGGGGATTGTGCAGAGAAAGGTGATAGAACGGGAGGTCACTTCAACAATTATCCTCACCGAGAACGACACCGTCAACTATTACAACAGCCACCAAGAAGAGTTCACCCAGAAAGCTGAGGTGCGCATCCGTCAGCTCCTCTTCCTCAAGGAGGCTAAGGATGAAGAGCTGGTCAAGATGGAAGCCCTTACCACCCGCCAGAGCATTAACACCACCGAGGACTTTATCAAGGTCATCCGAAGCTATTCAGGAGACCCCAATGCCGACGGCGACCTGGGATACTTCAAACAGGGTGAGCTGAAAAAGGAGCTGGAGGAGGTGGCTTTCTCCCTCGAGGTAGGTCAGATAAGCGAAGTCATTGAGACCACCGAGGGGTATTACATCATTCAGTTGATCGATAAGAAGCCCCCCCAGAGGGCACCTCTGGAGGAGGTGCGGGAGGAGATCCAGAACAGCCTGTGGAACGAGAGGTTCCAATCTGGCTACCAGGAGTATATGGAGCTTCTCAGAAAAGCAAACTATGTGGAGATCCTCCATCCACTGAAGTAAATAATTTCTTTACTTTTGACATCAGAGGACAGCGCTGAGGTTAGACCTTTTTTTAAAACACAGCCGCCTGATAAAGAGGCGGACTGTTGCCAAAAGGGTGTGCGATGAAGGTCGGGTGGAGGTGAACGGTTCCCTCGCCCGTGCCGGACGCCAGATAGAGGTGGGAGATACGATTAAGCTGACCTGGGGAAGGAAGACACTCCTTCTCAAAGTCCTGGCTCTACCCACCACTCCGACAAAGAAAGCAGAGCTTCCCTATCAGATAATCAGTCAGGAGGAGAGGAGGGAGGAGCTTTTATAAATTAACGACTATTGTTGAGGTCTGAGGAGAATGGAAAAAATCTTCGTCAAAGATCTGGAGGTCAACCAGGTGGTGGTCTCCTCCTTTATGATAACTTACAAGGAGCTGAGGCAGAAGAAAGATGGGGGCTACTTCCTCTCGCTGGCCCTTTCAGACAGGACGGGCGACCTGTTAGCCATTATGTGGGACAACTTTCAGGACATTGTCGATTCCCTGGAGGTTAACGACTTCGTCAATGTGAAAGGGTCGGTCAACATATACAACAATCGCCTGCAGATAATACTCCATCGCATTAATAAGCTCACCGAAAAGGAGGTCGACCCAACCGACTACCTCCCCTCCAGCAAGGAGGACCCCGAAGCCATGTTTCAGCGGCTGGAGGAGGTGGTCTCCTCCGTTAAGAATCCCTACCTTCGTCGTCTGCTGGAACAGATATTCAGCGATGGCGAGATAGCCCGAAAGTTCAAATTAGCCCCAGCCGCCAAGGGGCTTCATCATGTCTATCTGGGCGGTCTGCTGGAGCACACCCTTTCGGTCATTGACCTGTGCCAGGTGGTATGCCAGCATTACCAGGATTTGAACCACGACCTCCTCATCGCCGGAGCTGTCCTCCACGACTTGGGGAAAATTGATGAGCTGAGCTATAGTCGGTCGTTCAATTACACCGACCAGGGGAGGCTCCTGGGTCACATACTTATGGAGTGCCAGCTGGTGGAAAAAGAGATGGACAAGATCGAGGGCTTCCCCGCCGAGCTCCGTCTTCAGTTCCTTCACCTGTTAGCCAGCCATCACGGCACTTACGAGTTCGGCTCCCCCAGGAGACCCAAGACTTTGGAGGCTCTCGTCCTCCACTATCTGGACGATATGGATGCCAAGGTGGAATCTATGCAGCAATCCATCTCCGGGCATCCCACCCTCCAGGGGAACTGGTCTCACTTCAACAAGATTCTGGAGCGGTACATCTATCGGAAAAAAGTAGAAGAGGAGGAATAAAGCCTCCCTCACCCTTGCCCCATGCTTAAAATAGGCAAAGTAGCCGTTGTTCCCAACCTCATTTTAGCTCCCATATCAGGAGTTACCGACACCTATTTCCGCAGGCTGGTAAAGCGTCTCGGCGGCTGTGGACTCCTGTACTCTGAGATGATAAGCGCCGAAGGGCTCTGCCGCCAACACAGCAAAACCCTGAGCTACCTCAAGTTCGCCAGTGAGGAGAAGCCCCTCACCATTCAGCTCTATGGCTGCGATCCCATAAGGATGGCCGAGGCAGCCCTGATGGTCGAAGAAAGAGGGGCGGATATTGTTGATATCAATATGGGTTGCCCTACTCCCAAAGTGGTAAGACAGGGAAGCGGTGCCGCCCTGATGAGGGAACTCGACCGGGTGGAGAAAATAATAGTGCAGGTGAAAGAGAAAATCTCCATCCCGCTGACAGTAAAGATGCGAGCCGGCTGGAGTCAGGATACCCTCAACTACCTTGAGGTTGCCCGCCGGGCAGCGGAAAGCGGAGCCGATGCCATCTGCTTCCACCCCCGCACCAGAAGCCAGCGGCTTTCAGGCTCAGCAGAATGGTCACTTATCAGAGAGCTGAGGGAGGCGGTATCCGTTCCCGTCATCGGCAGCGGAGATATCGCCACCCCCTATGATGCCCTCCGCATGGAAGCGGAGACCGGCTGCCAGGGTCTTATGATCGGGCGGGCGGCAATAAAGAATCCCTGGCTCTTTCGGCAGATTGGAGACCTCAGGCAAGGGAAAAAGATTTACCTCCCCTCCCTTGAGGAGAGGAAAAAATTTATGCTTGACTATCTGTCCCTGGCGGAGCGGGGAGAAGAAGACCCCCGCGTTGCCGCAGCCAAAGGGAAACGGGTGGTAATCTACCTCAGCAGAAGACTACCTCAGACCACCCTCTTCCGCCGGAGATTAGGTGCTGCCCGCAGCATCCATCAGCTAAAGGAGATAGTGGAGGAGTTCTTTTACCAGCTCCTCCATGGGGACTCCTCTTCAGGGAAACTCCCTTATCAGGGGATCTCATCCGAGGGGATACCACCAACCTGATTGCATTTCCAGGCACGAGGTGACCAATGCCCCGCTACCATCCATCATGGTTAAAGGTGAAGCTTCCCACCGGGGAGAAGTTCAGGCAGGTAAACGCCCTCATCAAAAAGTACAACTTGCACACCGTCTGCAGGAGCGCCCTCTGCCCCAATAAGGGGGAGTGCTTCAGCCGGGGGGTGGCTACCTTTATGATTCTGGGCGATGTCTGCACCCGGCGCTGTCGCTTCTGCAATGTCACCAAGGGTAGCCCTTCACCCATGGATGAGGGGGAAGCCCGCCGAGTGGCTCAGGCAGTGAGCAAGCTGGGACTGCGGCATGCGGTGGTCACCTCGGTGACCCGGGACGACCTCCCCGATGGTGGGGCATCGCTCTTCGCCGCCACCATCACCGCCATCAGAGCCCTCAATCCCGGCTGCCGGGTGGAGGTGCTGGTGCCCGACTTCAAGGGGTCCGCAGAGGCGTTGAGCATCGTCCTCAGAGCGAAGCCCGACATCCTTAACCATAATATGGAAACAGTGGAGAGGCTCTACGCTCTTGTAAGACCAGGGGCTGATTATGCCAGGTCCCTCAACCTCCTCCACCATAGCAAGCGGATAGCTCCCACCATTCTGACCAAATCGGGATTGATGGTCGGGCTGGGCGAGCAGTGGGAGGAGATAATCACCTCCCTGGAGAACCTGAGAGGGGTGGACTGCAACATGCTGACCATAGGACAATACCTCCAGCCCTCAAAGCATCAGCTTCCCGTCAGCCGATACTACACCCCGGAGGAGTTCGCCGAACTCAGGGAGACCGCCCGCAAGATGGGCTTCAGAAATGTCGCCTCCGCCCCCCTGGTGCGCAGCTCCTACCAGGCCGATTTGCAATTTTCCGCTACCTGACCATTTTAAAATCTACGCATCTCTGCGCTCAAAGAGCTTACCCACCGAAAAAGTGTTGAAGCCATTGTTTATTCGTGCTAACATTAAAATTAATCTTGGCTTGATTAATAAATTTGAATATGCATTGAGAAAATGCAATTAGAAGCAAAATTGCCTAACATTTTTGATCAATATTTTCAACCGGAAAATAGAGTTACCAATGCCCTTCTTCAGGTATTATCTATTGATATAAATTTGCTTAGAGGATTTGTTAAAGAAGTAATGAACATAGATTTAACTTTATCAAGAAATGCAAAGATTTCAACTTTAAAAGAACCCTACGATGAATATGATAGAAAAAATCTGCCAATCATCAGTAAGGAAAGCTTTACTATCCCGGATGCTTTTATTTATGATGAAGAAAATAATCTTAATATATTTATGGAAAGTAAATTATACACACCTCTATATTATGAGCAGCTTAAAAATCATTGCCGATCATATTCTTTGAAAAGTTTCAGCAACTTTCTAATATGTATTAGCACAGATAGAGAACAGCCAGGCGTAATAAATGATATTTTAAAAGAAGCTAAAAATTGCAAGGTAATCTGGCTTCCTTGGAAAACTGTTTATCATTGGGTATGTGAAAAATTAGATGATAATATTTGTAAAAATAACTATTTGAATAATTACCTGTGCAGTCAACTGAAAGGATATTTAGAAATGTATGAGAATTTGTCAGATTTTGCAGGCATAAATTTTCAAAAGGATATCTATAACTATCCTCAGGCAAAATCATTCCTTAAATCCCTAATTGAAAAAGTGTCAGATGATATAAATGAAATTTACCCACAATTTACAATTAGAAGACCGAAAATAAAAGATGATAAAACTTATGTCTGGGATGTATTAAGTGATGGTTATCCATTTAACAGTAAAGCTCATCTAACATTTGAAATACATAATGAATATTTTGCCCTTGACCTAACATTTCCAAATAGGGCAGACTGGAAAATTTTTAGGAGGAAGCTGAAAGATAGGCTTAGTGAGTTTCAAGAGATTTTTTCTCATCTAGTTCAAGAATTTAAAAATTATCAGGTACCACCCGAAATATGTCTTTACGTATGGCAAAGCCATGCATACAAGCCTTATAAACTAACTACAGATGGAAAATTGGTGTTTAAAATAGATGTATGTCCTTTTATTAAAAAAGAAAACATATTGGATAAGAATATTAAGCAGATTCCCTTTTGGTTTGATGCATTTGTAAATCTTTGCCAAACTGCATCCAATGTTCATTTAGAAATGCAAATATCTATTATTTATTATTACATTAAGCATTCAATAGTTAAGAAACCTGAATTTGCAAATGAAGTGATAAATGCAGCCAAGGCTTTAAAACCTCTGTATGACTATTTAACTTGTGATTAAGATGCCAAGACACTTTCAAGTTTAATTTTCAAAATAATTCATTAAATAATCTTTAAATTCTCTCATCAAATCATTCGCAACTGGATGAATTAAATCAATTTACTCTGTGTAAGTATACCATATTTTATAACGACCTCCTCAAGAAGAGATGGTCTCAGGATGAATCTCTGCTATAATATGGAGGATGTATTTTACTGCAAGGGGAAAGCCCATCAGGGGCAGCTTGAAATTCGTCTTATGGGCAAAAAAAGGTTATTGTTAAGGTATCATTTATAAGAGTGGATGAGCGATATTAAGAG
>NJBL01000061.1 GCA_005223145.1 bacterium (candidate division B38) B3_B38
CCCCCCATCCTCCGGCTCCTCCCCCGCAGCACTTCCCTAGGCTTGGGGAGAGGTAGGCTGTGCTCCAGGGTAAAAGCTGCCCCGGAACTGCCTATGGTTACCTCCAGAGCCATCTCCCCGGATTCCAGCTCCTTCCTCTGAAAGGAGAGGGCGTTGTTAATCTGCCAATGGAGAAACTTAACCGGGCGGACCTGACTATTCCGGGGTGCTAAATACATTCCCGCTTCTCCCCGGCGATATATGTTGTAGCCTAAAAGGGGCGGGGGGGTGGTGCCATCGCTTTTCCTTTCTGGGTGAGTCCAGCGGAACTCAATGCCGTCCTCCTTAACGGTGGCTGAAAAACTCCCCGGCGCCTCGGTCACCCCCTGGGGAAGAAGGGAGACGATATTGGATAAATCTGAGGTTTTCCCCCTGCTATCCACCGTCCGAACCGCATAATAGAGAATAGTGTAATAGGGAGCCTTGGGGCTCGGCAGAGAGACAGCCTTCGAATAGATGTATCTCCCCTGAAATGAGTATTCATCCCTGTTGCTGCTGTTAATGGAGAGGACTTTCTTCCCCTTTTTCTCAAAGGAGCCCGGGGTGAGGGTGGGTGAGGAAGTGAGGTCTCTGGTATAGGTGCTCAGGCGGTAGACCCGAACCTCTTTCGGTTCGCCCAGGGGTGAGCCATCGGTATTCACGGTGGGGACCGACCAGCTCAGCAGCACCTTGGAGCCAACCTGAACTGCCCGCAGGTCGGTGGTGGATTGGGGTTCAACCCTGAGAGGAGGGAGTGGCGGACCCACCTTGCCGCAATGGGAGAGGATAAGCAGAGCGAAGCCGATAAGCAGAAACAGAAGTTTTGACTTCATTTAAATGATGGCATTCATAGGAGAGACCCACCGATTAAAGAATGTAGCGGCTGAGGTCTTCGTCCTCAACCAGGTCTTTCAGCATTTTTTGCACATAGTGAGCGTCGATAATCTGAACCTTCTTTTTCAGGTCGGGTCCCTCAAAAGAGACCTCATCGAGGAGCCTTTCCACAATGGTATACAGCCGCCGGGCTCCTATATCCTGCGTTCGCTGATTGACTAGGGCAGCCATCTCCGCTATCTCCTCAATGGCATCCTTGGTAAACTTTAGCTGGATCCCCTCGGTATCCATCAGAGCTGTGTACTGCTTGATAAGGGAGTTCTTTGGCTCGGTCAGGATGCGGATAAAATCATCCTTCCCCAGGCTGTCCAACTCCACCCGAATGGGAAATCGCCCCTGAAGCTCGGGAATGAGGTCAGAGGGCTTGCTTACATGGAAAGCACCAGCCGCCAGAAAGAGGATATGGTCGGTCCTCACCATGCCGTATCTGGTGTTAACGGTGGTTCCCTCCACTATGGGAAGGATGTCTCGCTGGACCCCCTCCCGGCTGACATCGGGACCCACCGTGCTTCCCCGTCCGGCTATCTTATCTATCTCATCCAGGAAGATAATCCCCGACTCCTCCACCCTCTTCACTGCCAGCCGGGCAACCTCCTCCATATCCACCAGCTTCTGCTCCTCCTCGTTCACCAGATACTTCTTCGCATCAGCCACGGTCACCCTCCTCTTTTTGGAGCGTCCGCCGAAGAACCCGGGGAGGAGCTCCTTGATATTGATATCCATCTCCTCAATGCCGGAGCTGGTGATTATCTCAAAGGAAGGGAATTTGCGCTCGGCTATCTCCATCTCTACCTTGCGGTCTTCGAGCAAGCCCTCCCTGAGCTGCTGTCGCAGCTTCTCACGGGTCTGCATCTCGCTGTCTGAGGCAGGTCCCTTGCCGGTGGTTCTATGGGGAGGGAGCAGGAGGTTGAGAAGTCTCTCCTCGGCATTCCTTTCGGCTTTGTCACGGACCTCCTTTTGCTTCTCCATGCGGACCATATTTACCGACAGCTCGGCGAGGTCGCGGACCATAGACTCCACATCGCGTCCCACATAGCCTACTTCGGTATACTTGGAAGCCTCGACCTTAATGAAGGGGGATCTGGTGAGTTTTGCCAGCCGGCGGGCGATCTCGGTCTTCCCGATGCCAGTGGGACCCATCATAATGATATTCTTGGGGGCTACCTCCTCAGCCAGCTCCGGCGGGAGCTTCTGCCGGCGGAGACGGTTCCGCAGGGCAATGGCTACCGCCCTTTTCGCCTTGTGCTGTCCCACCACATACTTGTCCAGCTCCTCAACAATCTGTCGGGGAGTAAGCTCATCCCCTTCAACAGAGGGTCGCTCCTTCTTCCTGACCTTTCCGGGGAGATAGATTACCATGGTATTGTTCGCCGTGGACTAAAGCTCTTCCAGGATTATAGTATCGTTGGTATAAATACAAACCTGAGAGGCAATCTTGATGGCTTCTATGACAATCTCGCTGGCGCTCAGGTCTGAGTACTTGATAAGCGCCTTGGCAGCACTCAGAGCGTAAGGACCCCCTGAGCCAATGGCTAATATTCCATCGTCGGGCTCAATCAGGTCGCCGGTGCCGGAGATAAGAAATGAGCGCTCCTTATCAGCCACAATCATCAGCGCCTCCAGGCGGCGCAATATCTTATCCATCCTCCAGTCCTTAGCCAGCTCCACTGCCGCCCGCTGGAGGTTTCCCCGATACTCCTCCAGCTTCTCCTCAAAGCGACCAAGCAGTGCCAGGGCATCCGCCGCTGAACCGGAGAAGCCAGCCAGAATCTGGTTATTATATATCCGCCGGATCTTCCGTGCGGTGTGCTTCATTATAGCATTGGACAAGGTAACCTGCCCATCCCCAGCCATAGCAACCTTGCCCTTGTGGCGAACAGCAATAATAGTTGTCGAAGTAAACATTTGATTAAAATATAACAGCAAACAGGGGAATTGTCAAGCAGCTTGCCCCACCCCTCGGGAATCAAGCTCGGGGATGCGACTTGCGATAGACCTCCTTCAAACGCTCTGTAGTGAGGTGAGTGTACTTCTGGGTGGTGGACAGACTACTATGACCCAACAGCTCCTGTATGGAGCGCAGGTCCGCCCCGGCATTAAGCAGATGGGTGGCAAAGGAGTGGCGCAAGGAGTGAGGGGAGATATGGAGTTGCAGGGAGGCTTGCGTTATGTATTTGTCCACTATCCTCCGCACACTGCGTGGGTCAAGCCTAAAGCCGCGGGAGCTCAAAAACAGAGGTCCCTCTCTGGCAATAGTAGCTCTCACCGCCAGGTAGTCTTCCAGCGCCCTGGCAGCCTTGCTTCCAAAGGGGAGGAGCCTCTCCTTTCTCCCTTTTCCTTTGGCTCTCAGTGTGCGAGTGCGAAGGTCGACATCCTGTACATCGAGGGAAACCAGCTCGCTTACCCTCATCCCGGTAGCATAGATGAGCTCCAGAATCGCCTTATCCCTCCGCCCCAGAACAGTATCGGGAAAGGGGGCATCCAGCAGCCTGAATGTCTGCTCTACGGTGAGAAAAGAAGGAAGTTTTTTGGGCAGCTTGGGGGTGGCTACCAGCGAAGCCGGATTCTCCTCCCACACCCCTTGCTTGCAGAGAAAGTTGAAGAAGGAGCGCAGGCTGGAGAGCTTGCGAGCCACGGTTACTTTCTGATTCCCCTTGCGGTAAAGAAAATCCATAAATGCCCTGATGAGGAGATGGTCGACCTTGAGGGGAAGAAGCCCCTCCTCTCGCCGGGAGAGTTCCTCGCTTCTGAGGAAGCGGATGAACTCCTCCACATCCCGCCCATAGCATCTGAGGGTATGGGGGGAAGCGTTCTTCTCATAAGTGAGATGCTTTAGCCAATCCTTAAGGTATTCTTCCATCTCCGGCTACTTCTCTTTCTGAGGTTTTAAGGTAAACCGACAATCCTCGTTAGGACAGTGGAGCTTCGATCCTTTACCCTTCTGCCTCTTCTCTATCATATAGGGAGACCCACAGCGGGGGCACTGGCGAGGGACCGGCTTGTGCCAGAGGGCAAAGTTGCAGGTGGGGTAGCTGCTGCAGCCGTAAAATATCTTCCCCTTCCTGGAACGGCGCTCTACCAACCGACCCTGACACCCTTCCACCGGGCAGTTGACTCCGGTCTCCTTATGCCGGATGTATCTGCATTTAGGGTAGTTGCGGCAGGCTATGAACTTCCCGTTTCGCCCCCTCTTCAAAACGAGAGGCTCGTTGCACTGAGGACACCTCTCGTCAAGCTCAACCTGGGTTGGTGGGTGAAGGGGGAGAGTAGTTTTGCATTCGGGGTAAGCGGAACAGGCATAGAATTGACCATACTTCCCCTTTTTGATGACAAGGGGTTGACCGCACTGGGGACAAACCTGGGGGGAGTCTTCTCCTTCCTTGTGAGGAGGCTGGTCTAATATTTCGCGGGTATTCTTGCAATCGGGGTAACGGGAGCAGGCTAAGAATTGTCCAAATCTCCCCCAGCGGATGACCATAGGGCTGCCACACTTTTCGCATACCTCCTCGGTGGCTATCCTTTCCTTTTTCAGGTTTCTCATCTCCTTCTTCGCCCGTTCCAGCTCCTCCTCAAAGCCGGTATAGAATACTTGCAAAGTCTCCACCCAGCCCTTCTCCCCTTCCTCTATGGCATCCAGCTCCTCCTCCATCCGGGCGGTATATCCCACATCGAGGAGGTCGGGGAAGTTCTCCACCAGCAGGTCGGTGACCAGGCAGCCGAGCTCAGTGGGGATAAATCTCTTTTTCTCTTTTTTGACATATCCCCGCTCCTGGATGGTGGAAAGTATGGGAGCGTAGGTGCTGGGGCGTCCAATCCCTTTTTCCTCCAGCTCTTTCACCATGGAGGCTTCGGTATAGCGCGGTGGGGGTTGGGTGAAATGCTGTTCCGGGGTAAGTTTATTGAGGGTCAAGCTCTCCCCTGCTGACAAGGGGGGAAGAGGGGGTTCAGGCGACGAGCGCTCTTCCGGCGAAAGGTCTTGCCCCTTCTCGTAGACTTTCAAAAAGCCAGGGAACAGCAACACCGACCCGGTAGCCCGGAGGAGATAGGCTCCCGCTTTTATGTCCACTGTGGTAACCTCGAACCGGGCTGGGGGCATCTGGGAGGCAATGAACCTCGTCCAGATTAACTGATAGAGGAGGAACTCATCCTTCTCAAGATACTTCTTTATCTTGAGGGGGTGGCGAAGCACCGAGGTGGGACGAATAGCCTCGTGCGCATCCTGAGAGAGCTTTTTATTCTTGTAGATTATGGGATGTGGGGGGAGATACTCTTCCCCTAAATTTTCTTTTATCCACTCCCTTGCCTTTCCGATGGCATCCGAGGCTACCCTCAGAGAATCGGTCCTCATATAAGTAATCAACCCCACTCGCCCCTCGTCGCCTACCTCCATACCCTCATAGAGGCGCTGAGCTAAAAGCATGGTCTTCTTTACCGAGAAGCCGAACCGCCGAGACGCCTCCTGCTGGAGGGTGCTGGTTATGAACGGCGGAGGAGCGCGACGCACTCTCTTGCTGACTACCACATCCTCTACCAGGAAGGGGAGCTGCTTCAGCTCCTTTATTATCCTCTCAGCTTGAGCCTGGTCGCCGATCTCTACCTTCTTCTTATTTTTCCGAAGGAGCTTGGCATCAAAAGGTGGCGGAGAGTAGCCGGAGAGGTTTGCGGTGATGGTCCAGTACTCCTGGGGGACAAAGCTCTCGATCTGTCGCTCCCGGTCGCATATCAGCCTCAGGGCGACCGACTGAACCCGCCCGGCACTGAGACCCCTCTTTACCTTCCGCCATAGCAGAGGGCTAATCTTGTAACCAACCAGGCGGTCAAGAATCCTCCTCGTCTGCTGGGCGTGGACTTTGTTCATGTCGATCTTTCCACTAGATTGAAAAGCCTGAGTGAGTCCCCTGGGGGTAATCTCATTGAGCCATATGCGATAGATATCCTTTTCCCTGTCCTTCAGCTCCTGGGCTAAATGCCATCCGATAGCCTCCCCTTCCCGGTCGGGGTCTGAGGCAAGGTATATCTGGCTAACCGCAAGGGAGGCTTTCTTTATCTCGCTGAGGAATCTCTTACGGAAGGGAAGCACTATGTAAGTCGGCTGAAACCCATTGAGCACATCTACTCCCAGTCTTTTAGGGGGGAGGTCTTTAATATGACCCATGGTAGCCTTTACAATGTAGCCTCTGCCAAGATATTTGCCTATGGTCTTGGCTTTAGCAGGCGATTCCACTATAACCAGAGAGCTGCTGTTTTCTTTCTTGCTCATAGCTTTCTTATGAACAACTTCCCCGGAAGTTGCACGATTTTCTTCTTAATCTCCAGGCTGAGGAGATGGCTCAGCAGGAGGTTGTAGTCCAAACCCAGCGACTCTGCCAGCTGGTCGATGTGTAGGGGCTTATCCGGAGATAAAAGGTGGTAAATTGCCCGCTCCGAATCAGTCAGGGGGAGTTCGCTCTTCGCTGCCTCAGGGGCGAGGGTGGCCCTCTTTTCAATTGCTTCTCTTGAGGGATAGGGTAACTCTTCCACCACATCCTCCCACTGCTGCACCAACTTGGCTCCCCTTTTTATCAGATAATTAGTACCCAGGGAGTTGCGGGAGGTGATATTGCCGGGCACGGCAAACACCTCCCTGCCCTGCTCCAGAGCCAGCTTGGCAGTTATCAGGGCGCCACTGCGTTCGTCTGCCTCCACCACAATGGTGCCCAGGGAGAGCCCGCTTATTATCCGGTTTCGGACGGGAAAGTTCCCCGGCTCGGGGTGGGTTCCAAAAGGGAACTCCGAGCACACCACGCCCCGTGCCTCAATCTCCCTGAGCAGTTTCCGATTCTCACGGGGATATACCTCATCCAGTCCGCAGCCCATAACAGCGATGGTTCTCCCTCCCGCTGATAGAGCACCCCGGTGGGCTAAGGTATCAATGCCGCGTGCTAACCCACTAATAATACACACCCCCCGAGCTGCCAGCTCGCCGCTCAGCTTTTCAGTCACCGAGCGCCCATAGGTGGATGCATGCCGGGTGCCCACAATAGCAATGGAGTGCCGGTCCTCCTCGACCAGCTCACCCTTGATATACAGTATCAGGGGTGGGTCGGGGATGGTCTTCAGGTTGGGGGGATACTGTTGGTTCTGCAAGTTTACCAGGCTGACCCCCATCTTTTTCGCTTTTTCTATCTCCTTTTCTGCTTTCTCCTTAATCTTAAATCGGTATATATGCTCTATCGACTCCCTCCGCAAGAGGGGGAAAGAGCTCAGCTCCTCCCAGGAGGCGGAGAAGACCTTCTCGGGAGAGCCGTACTTCTCCAGAAGCCTGTGAAAGGTGATTCTCCCCACGCCAGGAACCAAGGCAAGAGCGAGCCAATAATAGTCCTTATCTTCCATAAAAGGCAGATTTCCCTAATTTTTGACTATTATACAATAGCCTTTCTACAAGTCAAGCCTTTTCATGGGTCAATACCTTACAGCTAAATGTAATGGTCATTACTTCCCTCTGACCCCGGGACATCAATAATAAAAGAGAATTCCCACAGAGGAGAAAGGGGCGCCTTCCTTGAAGAGGAGAATTTTAGATACAGTTTCCTTGCAACTATTACTTTAGTATATTATAATTAATTTAGATGGCAGAATACAGCTAAGGCAATGATTATGAAAAAATGCAGCCTACTCCTCGGAGTTATAGCCTTATGCGGGATAGTGGTCTCCTGTGCCGGTATTACTGAAAAATCTGATAGCAAGTTTGCCCTGGAAGCGGCTCGCAAGGGGCTGTGGAAAGAGGCTCTTTTCCGCTGGAAGATGGCTCTGGAGAAGGACCCCAACAACGCAAAGCTCCACAACAACCTCGCCGTAGCCTATGAGAACGAAGGCGAGTACGACTTAGCCCTTAAGGAATACCGCATTGCCCGCCGCCTTGACCCTGGTAACTATAATATAAATAATAACTACAACAGCTTCCTCAGATTTTATCAGAAGCTAAAGCCAGAGGAAGAGGAGAAGGAAACCGAGGAGCCACCCCCGGGCAGGAGAATTCAGTGAATAAAAATATGACCAAAAGATTGGTAAAGGGATGGCTTTGCCTTATTTTAGTGCTGGGAGGTCTTGGATGTGGTGGGGCTTCCTATCTGGTCACCGTTCAGCACCCGATGAAGGAGAGGATTCCACCCGATAAATACAGGTCCATCCTGGTAGCCGGTTTTCTGTCTGAGGGGGAGCAGAAGCTGAATCTCAATTTTGAAACCGTAAAGTATCTCCGCACCGAGCTGAGAAAAAACACGCCTTACAAAGTCATAGAGGAGAAACCGATAGAGATTCCCTCTGCCCGCATAGAGGAACTCCCCTCGGATACCGACTTCTGGAAGAGCTTAGCCACCCAGGCTAAGGCGGAGCTGATAATGTGGGGAAGGGTTAACTACACTTCGGAGGCGGTCTCAGAGCTCAAGGAGGTGAGGTACCGCCACCCTGTCTCTGGCAGAATAATAACCGCTACCCGGCTGGTGGATAAAACCGAATTCAAGGTGGAGTTAGACCTTTACTTCTCCGATGGCTCCAGTGGTGAGCTGGTCTATGGAGATAAATACTCCCAGACAATCCCCTATCTAAAGCGACCATCTGCTGACCTGCCTATTTTCTTTAGCCTGATGAACCGCATTCTGCCCAACATTCTGGGAGTGCTCATCCCCCGCGAGACTTTGGAGACACGCTATATTCTATCTGACTAATGGAGGTTATAAATAAATGAGAAAAAAAATAATTAGCTTACCACTGGGAAGGATTCTCTCCTTCCTTTTAATACTCCTCCTCCCCCTTCCCCTCTTCGGGCAGCGATTCGGGAAGAACAAGGTTAATTACGACACCTTTGAGTGGAGGGTCTACCAATCGCCTCATTTCGACATCTATTACTATCCGGAGGAGGAGGCTTTTCTGGACGATGTACTTAATTGGGCTGAAAATGCCTATCAGTACCTGAACAAGAGGTTCAACCACAAGGTCTCCCAGCGCATACCTTTCATCTTTTACAAGACCCACGGCGAGTTTGAGCAGACCCATGTGACCCCCCTCTTCCTCCCCGAGGGGGTGGGGGCTTTTGCCGAGCCAGTGCAAAATCGGATGGTGGTCCCTCTGGATGACCCGCCGGAAAAGATGCTCAAGCTCATCACCCATGAGTTGACCCATATCTTTGAATTCGACATCTTCTTCCAGTCGAACTTCCTGAACGCTATGAGGTCCAACCCCCCCGGCTGGCTGATGGAAGGGCTGGCGGAGCATATGGCTGATAACCTAACCCATCTGGACGAGATGATTGTTCGGGATGCGGTGATCAACGACCTGATACCGCAGCTTAAATACCTCCATCCCAGAAGCGGGGTGGCCAGCTATGTCATCGGGCAGGTGATCTGGGACTTCATCGCCTCTGAATACGGGGATGAGGGAGTGCGCTCCTTCATCTGGGAGCTGAGGAAGGTAGGGGTCAACATGGACGATATTGAGAAGGCTATTGAAGCAATCTTCAAGCTGAAGCCGGAAGAGTTCTATTACGAATTAAGAAGGCACCTGCGGAAAAAGTATCTCCCCTTTGCGGTGGAGAAGGCTGAACCAATGGACTATGGGAAGACAGTTACCCCTCTCGAGTTTAGGTATCCCATCTTCAGCCCCCTTAGCTCCCCTTCGGGGGAACTGGTTGCCGCTCTGACTATCCAGAAGGATGACATAGACCTGGTCCTTATTTCCGTCAAGGACGGGAGCATCTTCAAAAACCTAACTCCCGGCTTCTCTGGAAGCTACGAGTACATCATCGGTCAGCAGCTGACCATAGGGGGGCAGGGTGGACGGGATATATCCTGGTCGTCCGACGGGAAGCAGATAGTCTTCTTTGGTCGGAAAGGAAATAAGCGTTCCCTTTTCTTAATAGATGTAACTAAAGGGGAAATTATCCGGCAGTTCAAGCTCGACATCGACCAGGCTGTCTCTCCTGCCATCTCACCCGATGGGCGGAAGGTACTGTTCAGCGGCAGTCAGGACGGCATCAGGGATATATTCCTCATCTCAATGGAGGATGGAACCATAGAGAACCTTACCCAGGACAGCTTCTTTGATTACTCGCCCATCTGGTCACCTGATGGGAAGACAGTGGTCTATCTCAGCAGCATCAATGGCTATACTAAGTTCTTCAAGTTCAGCATCGATAAGCCAGAGGACAAGGTGCAGCTTACCTACGGAGATTACAACGATGAGGAGCCCATCTTCACTCCCGATGGGAAGACACTCCTTTACAGCTCCGATGAGACCGGTATCTATAACATCTATGCTCTGGAACTCGACAGCGGAGAGGTAACCCAGCATACCGATATACTGGGGGGCGCTTTCTCCCCTACCTCCCTCGACCAAGCGGGTAAAAAGATAGCTTACACCTCCTTCTTAAAGGGGATGTATAAGCTTTACACCATGCCCCTCGACAAGCCTATTCGCTCTTACAAAATAGAGCCGATAGCCGAAGAGGAAGCCCTGGCAGTGACCCAGGTGAAGCCAACCCTCACCTATACAGTGGAAGAGGAGCAGAAGAGCAAACAGGCTGCCTACAAGTTCTTTGTTGAAAACATCAATGTAGGTGGAGGGGTGAGCTCCGATGGAACCCTCCTCAGCTTCACCATGATTTCCTTCGCCGATATGCTGGGCGACCACCGCTTTCAGCTCATATTCAATACCGTCAGAAGTTACCGCAACATCGGCTTCACTTATCTGAACCAGCAGAGTCGCCTCAACTACCGCCTGGAGGTCTTTGACTACAAATACTACTTCCTCTCCCCCTTCTATCTCTACCAACAGGAGGTCCGGAACCGGGTTCTGGAAACCCTCATATTGGAGCAGATAGGGGGGAACCTGTTTTTCAGCTACCCCCTTGACAAGTTCCACCGGGCTGAGTTCTCAGTAGGATATATAGACCGCACATACGATACACCATCCTATCTGTCTGCCAAGACCTCTGACCCCTCATATCAAAACCTCCAGAGGTTAAAGAGCCGTTTTATCAGCGGCAAGTTCGTCCCCCTGGGGTTCTCTTTTATAGGGGATACCACCCTGTACAAGTTCTTCGGTCCCTTTTCTGGCAAGAGGTACAACTTTTCCATCACATACAGCCCCGATATCGGGGAGGGGCTGATGGGATTTACCAACATCAGCCTCGATTTCCGAAATTACATCAGGTTGACCAGCGGCGCCCTGTTCGCCTTCCGCTTTTTCGGAGGATACAGCACGGGGGAGGCTCCCAATGTGTATTTCTTCGGGGGAACCAACACCATGCGCGGCTTCGACTACTATTCATTCAGTGGAAACCGGGCGTTCTTCGCCAATGCCGAGCTCCGTTTCCCGCTCGTAGATGAAATAAGGTTCCCTGTCGGGTTCTCCCTCCGTGGGATTCGGGGAGTGCTCTTCTGCGATATCGGTGCCGCCTGGTTCCACGATGAAAATTTCCAGTTCCTCGATCCGGATGACCAATACCGCTTGAAGGATGGGAGGTGCTCGGTGGGGGTGGGGGTCAACTTCTTCTTCGGTCCCTTAGAGCTCCACTTCGACTTCGCTCGTCCCACTGACTTCAAATCCATTGCACCCAATTGGCGGACCTCCTTCTGGATTGGGAACAAGTTCTGAGCCGTCTCCTCAAGCAAAGCTTATACCTTCGCAGGGTGAGGACTTCAAAGAGAAGGTCTCTGTCTGCATCTTCCGACATCCTCCCATAGAGACTTTTCAAGCCCCTCCTTGTAGGTTGACTATTTTAGAGAGATGGGATAAAATTCCTGTGCGTGGCAGCTGAAAGGAGATATGCATCTGTGAAAAAAAAAGTAACCCTTATCATATCTATAGCAATATTGGTAGGGCTTCTCTCCTTACTTCTCTCATATCGCTGGAATACTCCTCCTCAGACCAATCCCCAACAACCGATAGCAGACGAGCACTCTGAGGAAGCTCAACACAATGAATCCATAATAGAGCTCCAGCCAGAAGCCTTAGAACACCTCGCTTTAGGGACTGAAACAGTTTCTTATCGCCCCCTCTCCCTCTCCATCAAAGCCACCGGCAAGATAGTGATGAACGAAGACCGCCATGCCCATGTCTCCCCCCGCACCTCGGGGAGGGTAGCGGAGGTGCTGGTCACCCTGGGGGACAATGTCACCCGGGGGCAGAAGCTGTTGATCCTGGACAGCCTGGAGTTAGGGGAGCTGAAAGCCAGGTATCTGCAGGCGGCGGCCAAGGTGCACCTCACCGGGGCAAACTATCAGCGGGAGAAGAGGCTATTCGAGGCTCACATCGCCCCGCAGAAGGATGTTATTGAGGCGGAGACCGCCTATCAGGAAGCCATCATCAATTTCAAATCCTGCGAAGACCTTCTGAAGCTTCATGGGCTATCCCCCCAGGAGATAGAGCAGCTGAAAGAGGAGCCCGATGCCGTAAAATCGACCTTCCCCATCTTAGCCCCTGTAAACGGGGAGATTATCGAGCGGCATAAAGCCTTTGTGGGGGAGATGGTCGACCCCCATACCGAGCTGTTCACCATCGCCGACCTGTCTACCGTATGGGTAATGGTAGACCTATACGAAAAAGACCTGATGCACATAAAGAAGGGTCTGCCCGCCGTGGTCACCGTGGCTGCTTGTCCCGGGGAGACCTTCCACGGAGTTATAACCTATATCAGCCCCCTGCTGGATGCCTCTACCCGCACCGTCAAAGCCCGCGTAGAAATTGACAACCAGCAGAGCAAACTGAAGCCGGAGATGTTCGCCGCCATCTCCATCCTTACCGAGGAACGGCAGCAGGTGCTCACCATCCCCAAGGAGGCGGTGCAGACCGATGGAGAACACACCTTCGTCTTCGTGGTGCTGGACAAAGGGAGGTTTGAAAAGAGAGACATCACCCTGGGAAGAGAAACGGAGACTCTGGCTGAAGTGACCGGGGGATTAAAGGAAAATGAGGTGGTAGTGACCGAGGGAAGCTTTCTGCTCAAAGCCGAGATGGAAAAGGAGCGGTTCGGAGCCCACCGTCATTGAGCCCTTTCCTGATGTGCTATGATTGATAGAATAGCAGAGCTGTCTATCCGCCACCGATTCTTTCTCGTCTTCTTAACCTTCTTCATAATTGGTGGGGGCATCTACGCCTATCAGCATCTCACCATCGATGCCCTGCCCGACATAACCCCGGTGATGGTAGAGATATTCACCGAAGCCCCCGGGTTAGCTGCCGAGGAGGTGGAGAGGCACATCACCTACCCCATAGAGGTATCCATGAACGGTCTGCCGGGGGTGACCGTCATCCGTTCCCAGTCAAAGTTCGGCATCTCCTGGATAACCGTCTATTTCCAGGACGGAACCGACCTCTATCAAGCCCGCCAGCTGGTCTTCGAGCGCCTGCAGAGGGCTGAAGGGGAGATACCACCGGGCTATGGTCGTCCCCAATTGGGTCCCCTCACCACCGGGCTGGGGCAGATTTTCTCCTATGTAGTGGAGGGTGAGGGCTACGACCTCATGGAGCTCCGCGTCATCCAGGACTGGATAGTGAAATACATACTGCGCACCGTTCCCGGTGTCACCGATGTCCTCGGCTACGGGGGATTTGTCAAGCAGTATCAGATAGAGGTCGACCACGACCGCCTGCTGAAATACCAGCTCACCCTGGACCAGCTTATCCAGGCGGTTGCTCAGAACAATATCAATGTCGGCGGAAGCTACATAGAGCGGGGGGACGAGGAGTACATCGTAAGGGGAATTGGGAGGATACAGAGGCTGGACGACATTGCCAACATCATCGTCACCAGCCGCGGAGGGGTCCCTCTCTATGTCAAGGATGTAGCTCAGGTGCGCATAGGACCCGCCATCCGCCGGGGGCTGGTCAGCCGCAATGGACAGGGTGAGATAGTCACCGGAATTGTCCTCAAGCTCGTCTACCAGAACACCTCGGAGGTGATCAATAGAGTTAAGGAGAAGATAAAGGAGATAAACGACATCCTCCCCCCAGGGGTCACCATCCGACCTTACTACGACCAATCGGTGCTGGTAGCCAGGTGTGTGGGGTCAGTAAAAAATGCCCTGCTGCTTGGCATTCTGCTGGTCATAGCCGTGCTGGTCCCCCTGCTGGGGAATCTGCGCAGTGCCTTTATCGTCATACTCTGTCTGCCTATCTGTGCCCTGCTGGCTTTTATATTAATGAATACCGCACACATTTCAGCCAACCTGATGTCCCTGGGGGGGCTGGCCATAGGGATAGGGTTGCTGGTCGACCCGGCCACGGTGATGATGGAGAACATCTACCGACACCTCTCCAGCAATCTCTCCCTTCGTAAGGAGAGGTCTGGCATCATAAAAGAGTCGGCGAAGGAGGTGGGACGCCCCATCACCTTTGCTGTCTTCATCCTCATAGTCGTCTTCCTGCCTCTGTTCACCTTGCAGGGAATGGAGAAGAAGCTGTTCACCCCTATGGCAATTACCATAAGCTTCGCCATCCTGGGTTCCCTGCTCTTCGCCCTGTTCCTGGTTCCCGCCTTAGCCAGCTTCTTCTTCCAAGGCAAACCCAGAAGCGGAGAGAGCCCCCTCTTCACCGGGCTGAAACGGCTTTATTCACCTCTGCTGCAAAAAGCCATTACCCATAGAAAAACCACCATCGCCATCGCCGTTGCCGCTCTGGCCATCTCCCTGGCTATCATCCCCTTCCTGGGCACTGAGTTCACCCCCACCCTGGATGAGGAATATCTCTTCATTCGGGCGACTATGGCTCCCAGCACATCCCTGAGAGAGGCGGCTGACATCTGCCAGCGGATAGAGAAGATGATGCTCACCTTCCCCGAAACCGAGAATATCATCTCCCGCATAGGGATGTCTGAGGTGGGAGCCTGTCCTGAGATGGTCAACAACGCTGAGCTGTTTGTGGAAGTCAAACCCCCGGGGCAGTGGACCTCGGCAAAGACACGGGATGAGCTGATGGAGAAAATGGAGGAGAAGCTCCACCAGCTTCCCGGCATTCTGGTCGCCTTCTCGCAGCCTCTGCAGGCACGCCAGGAGGAGCTCCTTCAGGGGATTAAGGCGCAGGTGGCCATCAAGCTCTTCGGCGACGACCTAGCCACACTGCGCACCAAGGCCGACCAGATCGAGCGGGCCATCAGCGACGTCGAGGGCGTGCGGAGCCTCCGCGTCGAGCCGCAGAAGGAGATCCCCCAACTGCGGATCTCCATCAACGGCGAGAAGCTCAAGAAGTACGGCCTGGGGCAGGTGGCGTTCTGGAACTGGGGGGCGTCGGGCAACGTCCGCCAGTTCGACAACGTCCTC
>NJBL01000062.1 GCA_005223145.1 bacterium (candidate division B38) B3_B38
TCATCCAGAAAGAAGGAGGATGTGGTCGGCTTCACCGCCCTGGAGCAGGTCAAGGAAGTCCACGAGGGGATGCCCTATGAGGAGAGTTCCCTGGGTGAGAAGGGGTTGGAAATAAAGAACAAGAAGTTCGGACGCATCCTCGCTATCACCGAAGAGGCGGTGATGGAGGACCAGACCGGGCAGCTCCTGCAGATGGCGGCTGCCCTGGGGGAGAAGGCTAAGCTCTTCAAGGAGAAGATGATCCTGGATACGGTCAGGGATGTCAACTCCGACGCCTACGGGGGTCAGGCACTCTACACCTCAGGCCACGGGAACTTCCATACGGTCGCCTTCGGCACCGATGGCTCGGGTCTGGAGGAATCCAAAAGGCTGCTGTCGGAGATGACCGATGAGAATGGCGACCCCATTCTGGTCACCGGCAGGATTCTTATGGTTCCCCAGGAGCTGGAGAAGGAAGCCTGGGACCTCATCGGACCCCCGCTGACCGAGTCAACCTATCACAAGCAGATTATCAGCGAGCTGTTGACCTCACCCTTCATGACCGATGCCGTGGAGTTCTTCTATGGTGATTTCCCGCGGCAGTTCCGCTATCAGGAGGTGTGGCCTATTCAGGTGCTTCAGGCAAAGGAGGGGCACGAGGACCAGTTCAACCGCGACATCCTCGTCAAGTTCAAGGTTCGCCTCTACGGAGGGTGTGGGGCGGTGGATTATCGCTATGTGATCAGGTCCGAAGGATAACCTTTAGTCAGGGAGGGGGGTCCATAAGACTCCCCTCCTCCATCGAGGTGAAGGATGAAGATAAGATTGCCAAGATTTGTGGATGAAAAGGAGCCTTTGCTCCTGCGCACCACCGACCAGCGGCTGCTGGCGGAAATCTACAAGAAGCTGACCGAGCTGACCAGGGAGCTCAAGCTAATGCGGAGCAACCCTGAGGAGCAGGGGCAGGCAAAGACTCGTAAAGGGAGCAACTAAGGGGGAGAGGAATGGGGTTAACCGAATCCGAGATTGAACAGAAGATAGACGCCATACTTTCCGAGCTGGAGCAACTGGTGACCAACCCCCAGGTTGACTACCAGATAGGGAACAAGAGGGTCTCCGCTTCCCAGAAGCAGGCGCAGTTGCTTCGCCAGCTGGAGTATTGGGAGAGAAAGAGGAAGGGTATTCCCACCGAGAGCATTGATAGCTTTGCGGTGGACATCAACAAGTTTGGAGAGGATAAGTCGAGGTACTGATGGGCATGCTAAATTCTATGCGGCAAGACACCGACCGGATAATCGGTGAATGGGCGAAGAGCGTTACCATCAAGCGACTCTCCGTTAGCTACAACGAGCGGGGAGAGCCCTCATCCCAATGGCAGACGGTGCTGCAGAACGGCTTGGAGACGGTCGATTGCGATATACAGCCTGTCAGCGGGGAGATAGAAAGGGAAGAAGCAGGGGTGAGGGTGTGCTACTCTCACCAGGCTTTCTTTCCCTATGGAACCGACATCCGTCCCAACGACCGCATTTACAGGACTACTGACGATTACCTTGTTGTCTGTCGGGTGGACGAGCACGATGACCATACCTTTGTCTATGCCCAGGAGCCAGAGCCATGAGCCCTGATGAGTTCAACCGAAGGATTGAGAGCTTCTTAGTAGCCATGAGAAAACAGCTCAAAGAGGCACTAACGGAGGTTCTGGAGCAAATGGCGGAATATGCCCGAAGCTACCATCCTTACAAAGACCGGTCAGGGGCGTTGACCAGGAGCATCCATGCAGAGGTGAACGACTTGAGGGGAAACCTCCTGAGCGCCCGGTTCATAGCTGATGCACCTTATGCTTCGGAGGTGGAGTATGGCACCTCACCCCATCAAGTCGCCTCCCCTGTATACCTGAAAGGGGTCGGATGGCGGTATATAGAGGTCCACCCTGGGGCTCCTCCCCGTCCCTTTATGAGACCAGCTCTGGAAGCTCATCGGGGGGGACTTCCAACGGTGCTTGAGCAGAGCCTTTTGAGCGCTGCTCGGGAGGTTGACCTATGAAGGATATCAAGGAGGCTATTTACCAGACCTTGCGCGATGATGCCGTTCTGCAAGGGATGCTCGGCTACTCTCCCCAAGACCCACGGTTATATTATTTTTATCCTCCCGAGGAGATAGAGCTGAGCGACTCCAAACCTGCTTATATAACCTATTACGAATTGATGGCTCCGCCCCCCTATCTGGAGAGGGAGGAGGAGCTCTACTGCATCGATATATGGGGGCGGGAGATGGGGCTGAACGAGGACATCTTTCAGCGGGTCGATGCCCTGCTGCACCGCAAGACCCTCCTGTTCACCAACCACTATAATCTTGTCACCCTGCGGGAGCTCAAGCGGGACCTCTTTGAGGCAGACAGAGGGGTTTATCATAAGGTAATTCATTATCGGGTGGTCTCCATTCCCAAGGAGTAGATGATGATGGGCAAAAGGGAACTGATACTCACAGAGCTGAAGACGACACTGAACTCCATTCCCGGGGTGACCGCCAAGCGCGGGGTGCGGGAGCCGGAGCTTGAGGATATTGAGGTCTCTTCCCTTCCTCTGTTAGTGGTGACAGATGGGGGAGAGGAGCTCCTATCCCAGAAGGGAGCGGGATACCGAAGCCGCCTGAGAGTGGCGATTTTCGGTTACATTGCCGACCAGAATAACCCTTCCACCACTCTTAACACCCTGCTGGCAGATGTAAGAGCAGCGCTGGATGAGGATATCACCAGAGGGGGAAACGCAGTGAATTCGGAATTCAGGTCGGTGGTCATTAATCCAAAGTTGAAGCGACCGTATGCCGGCTTTGCTCTGACCCTTGTAATCATATATTTCGAATAAAAATCGGCGCTTTAAAGGCGTAAAGGTGAAAAAAGGGGGAATTAGCAATGTCTGAGATTGCCATTGGAAGGGATGTAATCATCTTTGCCAAGGAAGAGAGCGCACCGGGGAGCAAGGTGTTTCCGTCGGCGGCTGATGCCATTTTCCTGACCGAGGAGGGGAGCTTCAGGCAGGTGAGGAACTTCATCCCCGATGCTCAGAGAAGGGCCACCTACAGCAAGGTAGAGCGGATAAAGGCTCGGCTGGCGCCGGGTGAATGGAGCTTTCGCACCTATATCAAACCATCGGGGAGCAAGGGAACACCTCCGGAATGCGGGCAGCTGCTCAAGGGACTGTTCAGCAAGGAGACAATCAATGCTGGGGTAGATGTGCAATATACATTAGCGGGGATTACTGATACTCTGCCCACTTTCACCATCTGGTTTCGGCAGGGACATACGGTATTTTGCAATGTGGGCTGTGTGGTCAACAGCGGAGATATAGCCATTAAAGCCGGGAATGATGATGACTCTATTGTGGGCATCACTCTCTCGGGGTTATTTATGCGGCAGATCAGGACAGGAACCGATGAGCTGTCGCAGGCTGAGAGTCAGGGAGCGACCACCCTTCATGTGAGTAATGCCCGCAAGTTTATGGCGGGAAGCGTAATCTCCATCGGGAGCCTGAACAATTCGGGCTCTGGCTACGAGGTTAGCGATGTTGACTATGATAACCACACTCTGACCATCAGCCCTCAACTGGAAGATGCCGCCTCTCAAGGGGATGTGGTGAAGGGCTATCTACCGAACCCCACCGAGACAGGGAAGCCGGTCCACGGGCGGCTGGGTTATGTGACCTTTGACGAGGGGAGCAGTCCGGTCAATACCCCTGTCATCGCCGCCACCATCGGCATTAACAACAACATCAGGATGATCGAGGACGAGAAGTCGGATGTGGATTACCCTAACGACTTCATCCGCACTATGGAGCGGGAGGTGAACCTGAGCATTGATTGCTTCTTTAAGAAGGATGTGGCAGCGCGGTGGTATGAGGTGGATGCCCAGCTGGAGAAGGAGATTAAGATACCGGCGGGAGATACCGCAGGAAAGCGGCTTCGATTTGAGTTCCCCAGGGTGCAGATGGATACCCCGGAGCTTGGTGGTGCCGAAGAAGTGGTAATGACCATGCCCAAGGCGGTGCTGGCTAGCTCCAGCTTTGAGGACGAAGTGAAACTGGTATTTGACTGAGGGGGTGCGAAAAGAGACCGCCGCCCCGTATCTGGTTGAGAATTGGTAAGCAGGTGACCATAGCGGGAACCCTTGCCGGCAGCAGGAGGGATGAGAATGGAGGAGAAGATAGATTTAGAAGCCTCAATAGAAATGGAGGATGAGGAGGGGACCTGGTTCAGGTTCTCGGAGGAGCTGGAGTTTAAGGGGTTTGAATTGAAGCTGCGCTATCTCGACCCCCGAACCATCGACCGGCTCAGGAGGAGGTGCATCACTGTTAGACGGGGCAGAGAGGAGCTCGATGAGGATAAGCTGTTCCGCCTGGCAACTGAGTACACCTTTGTCGGCTTCAGGGGACTTACCGTTGCCATCCTGAAGCGGTTGATGCCAGTTAAGCAGTGTAAAACCCCTGAGGGGAGGGTGCTGAAAGATGACGAGGAGGTCCCTTTCACTCCCCAGAACGCCCTTTTCCTCAGGGAGAACAGTTACGCCATCCGCCAGTTTATAAATGAGAAGCAGTTGGAATGGAAGGAGTTCTACGAGGCTAAGCAGGAGGCGGAACGAAAAAACTCCTCGAGTTCTGCAGGTGGCAAAAGAAAAGCCACCTGACAGAACAGCAGCTGGAGGAGTTGATCCGAGAAGGAGTCTTAACCGATGATGCGAGAGAGCAGCACCTTCCACCGCCCCTCTTCGCAGCCAATAAGGAGGCGTGGGAACTCTATTGCATATTGCAAGATCAGTTCAGGGTTCTCGGTCTTAACGCCAGGAAACGAGAGGTCAAGGCACTGGACCTGGGGACAGTCAGCGCCGTTCTGGAGCTTTATCAGGTAGAAGACAAACCATCCACTCTGGAGAAGATATTGCTGATCTTTCACGAGATGAACAGATAGACAACCAAAAGGGTAAAGGAGCTTCCGTTATCCTAATTTAAAAGGAGTCAAGCAATTATGGCAGCCATTGAACTGGTGATCGAACTCGATGCCTCAAGGGTGGAGGCAGGGGCAAGGGATATTCAGCAATCGATGGAAAACATAAAGGAGACGGTTAACGAGCTGGTAGCTGTCAGCAAGAGCTCTATCAAGCAGCTCGCCGAGGGGATGACTCTTGCCTTTGCCCGATGGATGGCTGAGGCTAAAAATTATGGTGGCAGATTCCTGGAATCCTTCCGGCAGGGACTAACGAGCAAATATGGGGGGTTTATCAGCTGGTTAGGAGGGATAGGGGAAGAAATTGCCTCTGTGTTCCAATTCAAGAAGAGCCCTCCGTTTAGCATGATAAGTGAGTATGGGATGGGGTTCATAAAGGCATTTGGCGAAGGGCTGCAAAGTGGAAGAGGGGTTTTGAACGAGGTTTTGAACAGTCTCCTCGTCGGTATCATGAACAAAATTAAAGGATGGCTCGGCAGCTTGAACGGAATATTTGGTAGTGGGGGATTGGGTGGCATCCTGGGATCGGTCTTCGGCGGAATCGGTTCTATATTCGGGGGACCACTGGGTAGTTTAATTGGCAAAGGGATGAGCTGGCTGACGGGCAAGGCGTGGAGCGGCCTGAAAAAGGTGGGTGGATTTTTCAAGGGATTGCTCTTTGGCCCGAGCACGGCGAGTAAACTCTATGACGAGATGAAAAAGACCTTCGGCATCACCTGGCAGCTGTCGCAGGATTTGATTAAGAAAATGGAGGGAACGGAGAAGCGAGTAAAAGACAGAATAACCACTATTTCGTTGCACCTGGCGGATATCGTTCAGGAGACGGGAATAGATTCGTCAGAGATGGTGAAGAAGTTTGCGGCGGATGCGGTGCATATCTTTCATTCGGTCAATCGAGGGCAAATCAGCCTGACGGAGGGGATGGTTTCGCTGAACAAGCTATGGCCGATGCTCAGCGATTCCGCCAGGCAGTTCGGAATGGAAGGCTCACAGGAGTTTCAGAGGCTGCTGGAGGTGGTGCGGGGATTCGGTTATGAGCTGAATGAGAGCAATGTCTGGGTCAGCAAGCTCGGAGATACCGCAAGGAGCAGCTTTGAAAAGCTCAGGAGCGAGGTCAAGAAAACCCGACACGAGTTGAGGGAGCTTATGCTTGAGGAAGGGGGGCGATTCTTCTCCGGGAGAAGGGAGCGGGAGCTCAGCTATCAGTACGGGACCCCCTATGTCCCTCGAACGGGCCGTTATCTTCTGCATCAGGGTGAGGCGGTCGTTCCGACAGGCCAGAACCGAAGAGCAGCCGAGCGACCGAAGACCATCAACCTGCAGGTGCCCATCTATCTGGGGGGAACATTGCTGGAAACCAGGCTGTTCAAGATTATCTCCGAGGGGAGCAAGGACGGACGACTAAAGCTCTTCCCCAGTGCCGTGAGGGAGTGGTGAGATGAGCAAGATCAGATATTTATGGAACAATCTGGTGGATATCGCCACATTGTATCCATCTCAGGAAGTAGCCAATCTGCCAGCGGCGAACATTCAGCATCCCCATCGCAAGCTGGTCTGGCGGACCACCAATGCGGGATTGAACTATATGAAATTTAATTTTGGTTCTGCTGGGAAGGTCAATGCGGTGGCCATAATAAATCACAATTTTGATAACGACCAAACAGTGTATCTAAGGCTGGTGGGAAGTAAGTGGCTCCACATTGCGGGGACCATAGGAAGTGAGTGCAAGGGCTTCTGGGATTGGATGCTATCCAGCAACTGGGGCAAGGATTTGAGCGGAGCCGACTCAGACCTCACGCTGGCAAACTCACCGGGAGTTTACTGGAATGACGAAAAGTTCGGCGCCAGGCTCAATTTGAACGGCAGTAATCAATACGCCTACCGTGCCGATGACCCCGACCTGGATGTGGGCACAGGAGACTTCACCCTGATAGGATGGATAAAAACAGCCTCTACCGACCTTATGGGGATAATGGCCAAAAAACAAGGTTCTCCACAGCAGGGGTATGAGTGGATAGTGAGAGATGTTAATGGGGTCCAACGATTAATATTATTTACCAATGATATAAGCGTTCAGATTGACAGCAATACCGCGGTGGGGGATGGGGCATGGCATCATGTGGCGATAGTGGTTGATAGGCAAATGAATCAGGCAAGATTTTATCTGGACGGGCAGGGTGATTCCAATTGGCAGGATATATCGGGGATTGGGGGAGGCAGTCTTGATAATAGCAATCCTTTTTATGTGGGGGCTCGTGCAGAGGGAGGAAATTGTTTTAATGGAGATTTGGGGGTGATGAGCCTATACAAGAGCAAGCTATCAGATTCAGTGATAGCCGATCTTGCCAGCGGACCTTCCCCTATCATCACCCTGACAGATGAAAATAGCGATGTTGACCCGGACATAATAATAAATTGCTTCAGCCAGGTAAGCAGAAAATTCTGGAGGCTGGAGTTTGCCAACCCCGGCAATCCCTATAGCTATATTGAGATGGGACGGGCATTCCTGGGGGACTATTTTGAGCCCAGCAGACAGTTTGCCCGCAACTGGGAGGAAATGCTGATTGACCCTTCACGGGTAGAGCTGTCGGAAGGTGGTCAGGAGTGGATTGACCTGAAGGAGAAGTATCGGATAGTGAGGGTGGAGTTCCCGGAGGGCGCGCCTCTGAGTGAGCCAGACCGACAGAATTACCGGGAGATGCTGGAAGCGGTGGGATGCAGCAAAGACATTTTCGTCCTCCTTGATTACGATAATCAGCCGAACAAATGGAGCCTCTACGGGAAGTTTGCCCAGACGGAGTTCAATTTCCGTGAATTCCTGGCGGGGCTTTATACCACGGGGTTTGATTTTAAAGAAAGCAGATGACAACTTTTGAGGAGTTTATCACCAGGCCAATAAGCAACAAGGTGGCTCTGCTGGAGGTGGAGCCAGGGCTGGAGCTGACCAGCTGGACCCTGGACAGCGGATACATTTATTATGCTCCCTTCAATGAAACCCTCCTCAATGAGTCAGCCATAATCAGCCAGGTCAAAGAGACCGGGTCGGCTTTGACCAGTAAATCGAGCATGGCGGAGATGGTCCAGGGGAGCTGGTATCATGATGCGGAGGCGGGAAGGCTCTATGTATGGTGCTCTGATGACGGCAATCCTTCTGCTAAAGTTATCATTGCCCACTTCATGGTATATTTCGCCACCGAAGCCCGCATTTTTAATGCCCACTATTATCAGCCGAGGATACCCGAGGGAGGAATAAGCCTCACTGCTGCGGGTGACCAGATTGACAGCGGAGAGCTCACCCTGCTTAACGGGGACGGGTGGTTTGATACCCGTATGACCCGCTGGCTATGGCGAGGGACAAGTGCGAAACTGCTGCTGGGTGGCGATGACCTGGTCCATGCCGATTATGAGAAGCTCTGCCACCTCAGGGTGCAGGGGCTGAGCTGGGAGGATGCGGCAGTCAGGATGAGCATCAAGGGCATGAAGGTTGAATGGCGGAAGAAGCTCCCCATCAACGAGTTCTACACCGCCGAGGAGATTCTGAGACCGAACGGCAACGGGAATTATACCACCTGGGATGGAGACTATCAGGATGTGGACGAGGCAGAAGCGGATGGGGATGCCAGCTGCATCCGGACCGATGCCGGAGGGCTGCCCAGAGAGAGCTTTGCTATGCATAATGGCTCCATACCCGACGGGGCGAAGATAGAATATCTGGCGCTTTACATCAGGGGCAGGAAGGAGATTGACGACGACGGGCGGATAAGGTTTTTGCTGAGAATAGGTACTATGGATTATATAAAGTATCCGGGCAACCGCTGGGATACCAAATATCAGACCAAAGTCTATGTCTGGCCGGTGAACCCCGCCACTGGCTCTGCATGGACCAGGTCGGAAATTGACGCTCTTGAGGTGGGTGTAGAGGGAGACAAAAAGGTGGAGGGGCAGGCGCTGAGGGTGACCCAGGTCTATGTGGTGGTGAGCTATGCGGTGATGAGGGAGTTCGACGAGGGGAAGCCCATGCCCATTCTCTACGGTGAGGGGGAACTGACCCCGGTGTTGGTTAACAATCAGTATAAAAAGGGGAAGTTTCAGGTGGCTGACCCCTCGGTGCAGACCCTGAAGGAGATAGTCTGGGTGAGGTATGAGGGGGTAGAGCTCCCCAGCGATAAGCTGGAGAAAAACCTGGATCAGTGCTGCTTTGCCATTGAGAGCAGCTGGTCGGGCACGGTTGAAGACCCTGCCAATGTAAGGGTGAGAGTCAAGGGATCCAAGCGGAGCGACATACCGGGTGAGAGCAGCACCGATATGATAACCTGTGCCAGCGACATTCTCAGGCATCTCTGCCAGAGGGTGCTGGGATACAGCGCCGAGGAGCTTGATTTAACCAGCTTCAGCGATTCCCGCAGTGCAGCTCAGCCGTGTGTGTTGTTCCTCAGCAGGCTGGTCTATGTGGAGGATGCCATCAATTGGCTGCGACAATCGGTGAAGGGGATCTTCGGTCAGAATCGAGAGGGGAAGGTTTATTTCAAGCTGTGGAACGAGGATGCCAGCAATGCGATCGCTATCGACTGCGACCGCGAAGCACTGGAGTTCAGCGTGCTGGAAAGAGGAGGACCAGTCTGTGAGCGTGCGATTTGCAAGTACCGCAGGGATGCCGATACCGAGAAGTGGCTCTGGGAAAGCGCCCGGGACGATGCACTGAAATACAGATATTCTCAGAGAGAAATTGGAGCTTTTGAGACTGCATTGGCGAGTAAAGGGAATGCCGAGGCGCTGGCTTATGAGTTTCTGCAGAGCCATCGGGAGCCGATAACAGAGTGCGAGGTGGTGGTGAAGCTGCAGGCGGCAAAGATTGAGGTGGGGGACAAGGTGAAGCTGACCAGAAGCCGGGCGCCGTATGAGAGCGGGGGATGGACGGAGAAGGTCTTCCAGGTAAAAGCCGTCCAGCGGGAGCCGGGGAACAGGGTGCGATTGCTGTTGGAGCCCAACCTTCCCTGCCTGGACTTTCAGCTGACCGGGTTTGAGGAGGCGGAGAATCCCGATATGCATGACGGAATGCAGCGGGCTTTAGCTGTATTCGATAAAGATAATCAGGAGGTAAAAGCATCCAGAGTGGTGGCTGGCTCGATAAAACAGGACGAGGCGCTGAGGAAGGACAGCATCAGCACGGTGCAGGTTCCAGCCAACAGCGCCCGAGCGGTGGCGCACGGGCAGGCTTATCCGGTGCATTTTTGTGTGAGCATGTATTCCTCAGGAGACCAGAATATTTATGAATTGAAATCCTTTAACGACCTGACCGATTTCCTGACCGGCTGGAAGATTGTCGTCTTTTGCACCGGAATAATGCCTCATCTGGAAAATGACGGGTATATGGAAGCTGCCGACACTAATGCCTGGACAGCTATGAATGATGCCCTCCTCAGCAAGGTAAATAGCCCCGTTCACGGTGGAAACAAGGCTCTGAAAGTAGAAATAGGGGCGGGAAAGACCTATGGGATGGCTCGACAGGAAATAGATGTCACCCCTGGACCCAGCGGGTCGGCCAGTGTCTTCTCCTGGAGGGTATGGGCGAGAAACGGAAATGCCACATCCGTCAAGTTAATCGCCAGATATTATGACGGTACCTGGAAATATCTCGCTACAGACTCAACAAGTGAGACCGGGGAGTATGTGGAATTGACGCTGCTGAGAAAATCGGTTCCGGCGGGAACTACTAAATTAATAATAGACTTAGAGGTAGAAGGCAGTGCCGGACAATACGGCTATGTTGACGATGTCAAGGTGAGCTCTCCCGACAGCAGCGTGGTGATTAAGCAGATAAACGGTACGACCAAGGACTTCAAGGTAAGGGCATTTCTCGAGCAGGCGGGGAGTTAAAAGAGTGCTCATAATCTTTGACAAACAGACCTGGCAGATAAATCAGGTTGTCTGGGATGACCAGCTCCCCGGGGGAGTGGAGCTGGGGTCGGACGAGAAGTGTCTGGTGGTGTCAGGTGCGACCGATGAGCATAGGTTACACAAGTCCCTTATCAGGCTGGGTGATGAGGGAGGGTTGGCGGAGGTGCGGGCGCCGGTAAAGGCGAATGTGGTAGCCAATAAGACCGCAGGAAAGCCCGGAGTTCCCATTCTACAGGACATCTTGTATTTCGAGATACAAGCTGATGGGCAGGACGAGCTGACCTTCTGGTTGGAGTTGGATGAGGTGATTCCCGGTTGGGTAAACGAAAGGCTGCAGGAGCAGAATATCCGTGTCTGGCAGGCGGTGGACGGAGGGGGTGAAGAGAGCTATGTGCCGGCATCCGGCTTGAAGGATTATATGGTGAATCTGAAATCGGCGCAGCCGAAGGAGTGGGTGTTCTCCTTTAATAACTGGATGATCGAGCCGGTGAATATCCTGGTGAGGGCAACGCAGCCATAAATAATCAGGAGGAAGAGGAGTGAGGGGTATGAATTCCAGCAGGTCGATAGACCGCAGGAAGCTGGGCTATTTTCAAGGGACGGTATTGACCGAGCTGAAGCACATCAAGCAGGGGATTGAGGAGCTCAAGGAGTCAGTCAGAGACCTGAGGGAGTATCTGAGCCAGACCGAGAGACGGATTGACAGGATTGAAAAAAGGCTCAGCTTCATCAGAGGGGTGGGGCTCACCCTGTTTGCCATTGCCAACGGAATTTATGGCTATCTGTTTAACAGGCTGTGGAGATGAAGCCAAACACTACACCCTATAGAGGACTGATTGAGGAGTGGTGCCGTCTGTTCGGTTTTGACCCCGACCTTATCGAGGCTCTCATAATAGTGGAAAGCGGAGGTAATGCCGATGCCTTCCGCTACGAGCCCGGCTTCTACCGGCGGTATTTAAAGGGGAAAGAAGGGGTAAAATCTATATATTTCGACCTCTGTCACGATGGTCCCCCACTTCCACGGCGAATAGCCAGCTCCTATGGGCTGATGCAAGTGATGTACCCCACCGCGGTCGATGCCGGCTATCGCGACCTCCCGGAATACCTCTTTATACCGTTGATAAACCTCCATTGGGGGCTGACTGTTCTCGACGAAATCCGCCGGGAGGTGGAGGAGGAGATTCCTGATGAGGGGCTTCGCCAGAAGGTGATGCTGGCTCGGTGGAATGGGGGCAAGAAGGGGAACCCTCGGAAGGACGGCAGTCTAAGAAATATTGACTATGCTATAATGGTGGAAAAATGCTGCCAGAGGCTGAAAGAATGGCGAAAAAGGGAGGCACCCGCATGATTATCATTATTCTGGCGGCAGTCTTTCTTCTGGGAGGAGCTTATCTCCTTTTCGCCAGAAAGGATATTAGGAAGGTTGCCCAGGGGGATGACAGCCGCATAATGAGTTACCATTTCCCTGTTACGCTGGAAGTGGGGGAGAAGGCAACGGTCAGTGTGGCGGTTAAAAATACAGGGGAAAATCCCTGGGATGCGAATTATCGCCTGGGTGCGCTTGGGGATAAGGACTCCTTTATCACTCCTACCAGAATCTACCTCGACAAGGGGGAGGTGGTGCTGCCCGGCGAGGTCAAGGAGTTCCGCTGGGAGTTGCAGGTACCCTACCGCCTGGATGGGGAGACCAGTCTGAACACCGAATGGCAGATGGTCAACGAGGGGGTGGGGTGGTTCGGCGAGGTCTTTTGCCAGGAGATAAAAATAAAGGCCAAGCCGATAGACCGAAGCAGGTATGTCTGCGTATCCGCTCTGGCATCTGCCGACCCCCGAAGGGATTACCGCCAGTTTCTGGACCAGCTCTGCCGCCACAACATCAACGGCACCCGCATTTTCCTCATCTACCCCTGGGACCATCCTGCTGGAGAGCACTTCGACCTCCTTTATAACAGCGGAGCCACCGGCGATTTTGATGAAGAAAAGCTGAGGCACCTGCGGGACTATGTAGCCTATGCCCGCTTCCACGGAATTGAGGTGATTATCTCGCTGTTCGACCACTGCGGTTTCTGCTATGAGGAGAGCTGGAGGAACCACCCCTGGAACCGCAGAAATGGCGGCCCCATTGATACTGAGGCGGGCTTTATGGCGTACCGGGAGTTCTACATGAAGAAATATCGTCCCCTTCAATATGCGGCGGTGGAGCAGGTGCTGAAATGGACCGGGGACCTGGAGCCTATCTACGAGACCGGCAACGAGCTTCGCACCGATGACGGCTGGGGGTTTGAGCAGGATATTATTGAGTATCTTCGGGGGAAGGGGGTGCGCATCCTCTCCTCCAACAGCGATGTGGTATGGATGATTCTCCCGCTTGCGGAGGTGATGCCCGGGGTCGATTTCTACTGCTGGCACGGGATCGGGAAAGCAGCTAAGGTCGACCTTAGGCTGGGGGAAAGGTATGGAAGAAAAATTTGGTTCTCCACCGATGGTGCACGGGGAAAGTGGAGCGGCTATCAGGGGCGACCGGGGGTGAGGGAGATGAGGAGGCTCGGTCGGCTCGCCGGAGAGCGGGGATTCTCCATTGAGTTCCTGGATAAGCTCTACGATATAGAGGGGAAACAGCAGACCGAGGTATATAAGGTATTAAAGTGAGGCGAAAAGATGCTAAAAGTTAGCTTCAGCATAAGCAGCACTATTCTCATTGCCCTGTTGATAGGGCTTTTCGTCATGCTCTATTTCTGGGTGGGAGGATTGAAGCACCAGAACACACGGCTGCAGCAGGAGATTGAGGAGGGCCAGCGGGGATATCTGGAATTGAAGGAGAACATCGCCCGGGCGGAGAGCAAGATGGTGAGCAAAGGGGAATTGAAGAGGATGCTACGGGAAGCGGTTGACCCTGCCATACGGGAGCTGATAAATAAAAATCGGGAGACGGTGAAGCTGATAAGCAAGGTGGAGGGGAGCCTCAGGGGTTCGGTGGAGGAGCTTCAATTGGAGCCGGTGGTGGTGGAGAAAGAGAAATATCAGGTAAAGCAGTTCAGTTCCCGGATATCGTTGCCCGAGGGACCGCCGATTGCCTGGTGGCGGGTGGACAGCCAGGGATTGGCGATGCAGGGTCTCTACCAGATGAAGTTCAATGTCAAGACCACCTTGACAGAGCAGAAGAGCAAAAAGGGATACAATGTGTATAATGAGCTGTGGCTGACCAGCCCCGAGTTTGAAGAATGGAAGGACAGGCCTTACCCGATACCGATTGACCGGGCGGAGGTGAGGTGGGTGCCCATCAAGCGGGCCAAGTCTTTTTATTCATTTTTGCCGAAGATGGATATCGGGTTGGAGGCTAATTTAGCCGGGCTGGAGAAGCCCGCACTGGGATTCAGCATCGGTGCCAGCCTCATGGGATACGGGCAGAGCGAGGACGACCTGGAGTGGAGGTTTCTGCGGCTGTCGGCCGGCGCAGTTGGGGATAAAGTCAATCTTGGATTCGCTCCGGTTAGCTGGAATATAGGAAAGCATCTGCCGCTGGTATCCGACCTGTGGCTCTATAGCGGAATAATAAGGGAGCTGAAAACAAACGGCTGGCGCTATTTCGTCGGGCTGTCAACTATATTCTAAATCGGGAACCATGCTCAAACAACGGCTGCTGAGAATGCTGTCCACCAAGTTCATCCTGGCTTCGCTGTCGCTTGGACTCCTGAGCTACTTTACCGTAACGCTGGGCTGGGAGGCGAGCAGTTGGCTCACCGGAATGTCCATCATCCTCGCCACCTACTTCGGCGTCAACCAGTATCAGAAAAAGACCTTGACTAAATAAAGAAAGTATGCTATCTTTCATAAAAATCACTTGACAATGATATTATATATGATACTATTATATTGTTGCTGATATGAATGAGTATAAAAAAGAAAGTTAAGTCATTATTAAAAAAGAGAGATCGAGGGGAGAAAATTCCTGAATTATCGCGTGATGAAGCAATTAATATAATAGAAACATTTTTTGAAAATTATAGAGAAACAAATTCTCATATTATAGTTCATGACAGTAAACTTGCGAAATATGCAAAGGATAATCCTTGGGATGATGTATTATCAGGAGGAGGAGTATTTATAATATCTGTTAGCGTCGGAAAAAGAGTTAAACGAATGTATGTAAAAAATTTAATAGATGCAATAAAAACAAAACAATCTATGGAGCATAAAAAT
>NJBL01000063.1 GCA_005223145.1 bacterium (candidate division B38) B3_B38
ACCGATGATGATGTCGTCAAGCCCATCCCCGTTGACATCGCCGCTGGCCACCGCATAGCCAGATCTATCATCAGCAGCAGCCCCGCAGACGATGATGTCGGCTGGTTGGGTGCTTAAATCAATAGTTGATTGCGGTGAGCTGGAGCCGAAGACCACATAGGTCTCCCCTGCCCAACTGCGGGCAGGGTCACCAGGGTCAGCTCTATGAGCACCAATGATGATGTCCATAAAGCCATCACCGTTGATATCCCCACTGGCCACCGCATAGCCAGAATAGTCATTATTATCCTTACCCAGCACCCGCATATCACCCCAGAGTTTATCCAGGTCAATCACCCGCTGCGCAAACAGCATCCCAGAGATGGAAAGAATGAAGACCAGAAAAACCGAAACGATAAAACTGTTGCGCCCTAACATTTTGGCTACCTCCTTTTTTAAAATTGGTTAAAAACATCCCCCACCACCGCGGTGAGGAGAATTGCTGATCATTTGCTCTCTGTCTGAATGATAAATGAGCTCTACGCAATTTATGCTTATCCCCAACAGCTCTGTGCAGCATAATAATCTGGTAAACTTCAGAGTAAAAAACCTTTTCATAATCTTTGATTAACCTCGCCTCTCTCATCTCCTTATCTTTATAGAGAGAGTATAGTAAAAAATTATCACACAACTGCTGATATTGTCAAGAAATAATTGTATTAAATTACATTATTGTCAATAAATGTTGTCTGGCATTTTCTAAGTCCCCTAAGAGACAAGACGACTTTACCTCCTGCACGGCTCCAGAATATTCTCCTCCCTCAGGGTAAAAATCCATGCATAATACTAAAAGGAACATTAAATAAATCAATATTTTATCAAATCTCATTAGTCCAGATATAGCTCGAGACCTGCAGAATATAAAAATTAAATAAATTTCTGTTCATTTTCCGATTGTCTTTTGCTATAATGAGGGTGCTTTTTGCCTGATAACCTCACTAAGGAAAGGAGGGTGATATGAGGTTATTACTATATTTCAAGCCAGTTGTCGGGAGGGAGCTCTCCAGGTGCCTGGCTAAAGAATGGGCTGTTTTATTTTTTGTCCTCATTCTCTGCGGGATGTTAATTCCCGTTGTCTCCGCTGAAGAAGGCGTAGTCTATGCTATTAAGGATTGCCGTATTGTGCCTGTTGTGGGAGAGGAGATACCCAGCGGGGTGATAGTCATCCGTGACGGTCTTATCCACGCCATCGGTGCCGATGCAGCTATTCCCTCAGACGCTGTGGTGATAGAGGGGGAGGGCTTGATAGCTTACCCGGGTCTCATTGATAGTCATACCAAGCTTCTGGTGAAACTCCCCAAAGAGCCGGAGCGCCCCGCCCAGCAGGCAGCTGCTTCACCTCAGCCATCGTTAGGCAAATGGGGGCTTAGCCCCGACTTGCTGACCATAAAGGTGCTGGAACCCAATGAGAAGGCTATGGAGAGGCTGAGGAACCTGGGCATCACTACCGTCCTTACCGTGCCCGACAAAGGGATAATGGTGGGACAGAGTGCGGTGGTCAATCTGGCCGGGGACGCTATTGCCGATATGGTGGTGAAATCCCCCGCTGCTCTGCACATAGAGTTCAACACCGCCCGGGGGATGAGAGCCTATCCCAGCTCGCTGATGGGTGCGGTAGCCCTCATCCGGCAGACCTTCTATGATGTAATTGATTATAAGCTGCGGTGGGAGAGATACCGTCAGCACCCTCGGGGAATGAGGCGACCACCTACCGACCCCGTACTGGAAGCCCTCATCCCGGTGGTGGAGGGGAAGCTTCCGGTGGTCTTTACCACCAAGAACCAGAATGACATCCGCCGTGCCTATCTCATCGCCCGGGAGTTCAACCTCAAGCACATGATCAGCGGTGCCAACGAGGGCTGGAAGCAGATAGAGCTCCTTAAGAGCAAGACCGTTCCCCTGCTGATAACTATGAATTTCAAGGCTCCCAACACCGCCTTTGAAGCCCAGCAGGGCAAAGAGGTGAAAGAGCGCGCTGAAAAGGAAATCTACCCCCTCAACGCCTTCAAGCTTCATGAGGCGGGGCTCAAGTTCGCCATCAACTCCTACGGCTTGACCAGGTCAACCGACCTGACGAAAAACCTGCAGACAGCAATAGAGAAGGGTCTTCCGGCGGAGGAGGCTCTGCGGGCGATGACCATCAACGCCGCTGAGTTCCTCGGCATTGACCAGCAGGTGGGCAGCCTGGAGAAGGGGAAGATTGCCAACATCGTCCTAAGTGAAGGGGAGCTGTTTGCCAAGGAGAGCAAGGTCAAGTATGTCTTCGTGGACGGGAAGAAGTTTGAGGTCAAAGCCCCTAAAAAGAAGCCTGCTGCTGAGGGGAAGCCGGCAAACATCGCCGGGGAGTGGACCTTCACCATAGAAACCCCGATGGGGAGCATGGAGTCAACCGTGAGCATAGAGCAGAGCGAGACCACCTTCACCGGCACCATGAAGACAGAGATGGGTGAGTGGGAGATTCACAGCGGCAGCATTGAGGGGAATCAAATCACCTTCACCATCTCTGCCAACATAATGGGGGAGACTGTGGAGATGGTCGCCGAGGGAACGGTGGAAGAGGATATTATGTCGGGCACCATCGAAGCTGGTGAGGCAGGGACCATGGACTGGAAGGCGGTGAAAGTTCCCACCCTGCTAATTCATGAATAATCCTTTAGACAGAGATCATCAATACTTGCCTTAAAGGAGAAAGAAATATGAAAAGGCTACCAATTATCTTAGGGGGGATATTTATATCCCTGCTAATTCTTCTCCTCCCCCCATTGATACATACCACCTATGGGCAAGACCTGCTAGTCAAGAACGGGAAGGTGGTCACCCTGGGCAAGAAAGGGACCATTGAGGGTGGTGATGTCCTCATCGAGAAGGGGAGAATTAAGAAGATTGGCAAAGGGCTTCGGGCCCCTGAGGGAGTTCGGGTGATAGATGCAAGCGAGATGTGGGTTATTCCCGGCATCATCGACACCCACACCCATATAGGCGTAGAAGGGGGCGTGAACGAGGGGAGCAATTCGGTGACCTCGGAGGTTAGAATCATCGATGTCATCTGGCCCGAGAATATATCAATTTTCTACGCCCTCACCGGGGGATGCACCACTTGCAACACCATGCACGGCAGCGCTAATACCATCGGGGGACAGAATGTGGTCATTAAGAATAAATGGGGCGTTTCCGCTGACGAGCTGATTTACCACCGCGCTCCCAAGGAGCTCAAGTTCGCGCTGGGCGAGAATGTCAAGCAGTCGAACTTCCCTCGTGTAAGTGGTCAGCCGCGCTATCCTACCACCCGCATGGGTGTTGAGGCCCTGCTGAGGAAGAAGTTCACCGAAGCCAGAGCATATATGAAGAAGTGGGACGATTATAACAAACAGAAGAAGGCGGGCAAGAACCCAATTCCACCCCGCCGTGACCTCCAGCTCGATGTTCTGGTAGAGCTTCTGCAGGGGAAGGTTCGGGCTCAGGTGCATTGCTACCGGGCAGACGAGATTCTGATGATGCTCAAAGTTGCCGAAGAGTATGGCTTCAAGATCTCCTCGCTGGAGCATGTGCTTGAGGGCTACAAGGTAGCTGATGCCATTGCCGCTCACGGAGCCAGTTGCTCCACCTTTGCCGATAGCTGGGGTTATAAGATGGAGGCATTTGATGCCATTCCATACAATAGCGCCCTTCTGGCAGAGGCGGGAGTAAATATCACCATCAACTCCGACTCCGGCGAGCGGATTCGCCGCCTCTTTCAGGACGCCGCCAAGTGTGTCAAATTTGGGGGTATGTCCGAGGAAGATGCTCTGAAGACCGTTACTATCAACTCCGCCAAATGCCTGGGGATTGACAAGTGGGTAGGAAGCATAGAGGAAGGGAAGGACGGCGACCTGGCCATCTTCAATACGAATCCCCTCAGCGCCTACACCCGCTGCGAGATGACCATTATTGAAGGAAAGGTCTATTTTGACCGCAAAGCCTATCAGGAAGAGATGGAGAAACTGAGAGAGGAAGCGAAGAAGAAAGAGGAGAAGAAGGAGAAGAGCTGAACCCTTGCTCACTGTAAGGAGGAATTTTTTATCAGATATTGACAATAATCGAGGTAAAAGGGGTAAACTAATGGGAATTAAAGCTTATATATCGGTTTTCCTCGGGGGGCTGTTGATAATAGCCGGCTCTCTGGGAGCCGGAGAATCTCTTCAGAAGGCTGAGGTTTATGCCATAACTAATGCTACTATCGTTCCAGTTACTGCACCGATCATTGAGAAGGGAACGGTGGTGATATCCCGGGGGAGAATTATCGCCGTGGGTGCTGAGGTGGAGATACCTCAGGAGGCTAATGTTATTGACGCCCAAGGGATGTATGTGTACCCGGCGATGATTAACAGCTGCACCATTCTTGGACTCTATGAGATAGGCTCAGTACGAGCCACCCTGGATTCTTCAGAGACCGGAAAGTTCAATCCCGATGTGCGGGTAGCCGCTGCCATCAACCATGAAAGCGTCCATATCCCCATAACCCGCTCCGTCGGTATTGCTCTGGCACTGGTAGCCCCGAGGGGAGGGACGATAAGCGGGCAGAGTGCCCTCATCCGACTGGAAGGGTGGAATTGGTCGGAGATGCTGGTAAAGTCTCCCGTAGGGCTGCACATCTCCTTTCCCCAGGTAAGAGCTCGCCGACGTGCCGCCGAGGAGGAGGATGAAGAAGCGATCTCCAAGGCGATTCAGGAGCTGAAAGATTATTTCACCGGAGCCCGCCACTACATGGAGCGCAAGGAGGGAGCAGCTAAGGATGCTTCCCTAACAGCGCCGCCCGTCGATATGAAGTTCGAGGCTATGATACCTGCTCTCAAGGGAGAGCTGCCGGTTATTGTGAGTGTAACTACCTCCGAGGCGATCAAGGAAGCCATCAAGTTCGTCGAGGAGATGAAGCTGAAGGCTATTTTCCATGGAGTGAGCGAAGGGTGGAAGGTGGTCGATGAGCTCAAGAAGGCTGACATTCCGGTTATACTGAGTTCCTTGTACGGCACACCCCGGGAATGGAAGGACGGATATGATGCCCCCTACCGCAATGCCGGAATTCTTTGCCAGGCGGGAATAAAGGTGGTTTTCTCCACCGGTGATGCTGCGCTGGCCAATAACCTCCCTTATCATGCCGCTAAAGCTGCTGCTTTTGGCTTGCCCAAGGAGGAGGCGCTCAAAGGGGTGACCATCTATCCGGCGCAGATTTTCGGTGTGGATAAAGATTACGGCAGCATAGAGGTGGGCAAGGTGGCCAATATCATAGTCACCGATGGTTGCCCTCTGGAGATTACCACCCAGGTGCGGCATGTGCTCATCGATGGCAAGCCAGTCGACCTCAGCAACAAGCACACTGAGCTATACGAAAAATACCGAAAAAAGAAATAAAAAGGGAGAGATAAGGAAGATTCTCTCAGAAATGCTGTGAAGCAGAGCCCCGACGAGAAGGGGTGCTCTCTTGAGTGATAAGTTCGATGTCGCCATTATAGGGGCTGGTCCTGCCGGCTCCACCGCCGCCAGGCTGTTGGCTGAAAAAGGATACCGCATCCTCCTGGTGGATAAAGCTACCTTCCCCCGTGACAAGATCTGCGCTGGCTGGGTAAACAGATTGGCGGTGGAGAGATTTCCTTACCTCCAGGAGAGTCTTGATACTCTCATGGAGACCCCCTTTTATGGGCTCACCTTCTTGAGCCCCGACCTTCTACGTAGAGCCCTTTATCAAGAAAACAAACCGGTAGGATACCTCGCCCTTCGCTCCAGATTTGACGATGGTTTGAGGAGGATAGCCCTGGAGGCGGGGGTTGAGTTCATAGAGGGCAACGGTCTCCTGAAGATGGAGGAGGAGCAAGACGCGGTGCGCTTCACTCTGCAGAGGGGAGATACCTACCGGGCATCGGTGGTGATTGGCGCCGATGGGGCTCATAGCAGGGTTGCTCGTCTGCTTTCCATGCGCCGCTGCTGGCAAAAACAGTGGAGGGTGGTGTGCGCTAACGAGGATCTGCCGAGCTCACCACAGCGTGTGCTGAGCTTCTATGGGGAGAAGCCTTGCATTTATGTAATTCCCAAATTTGGAGACCTGACCGGCTATGGGTGGGTGTTTCCCAAGAAGCATCATATCTGCGTGGGCATAGGAGGATTTCTTAAGAAGGGACAAAGTATTAAAAGGCTCTATTTCCAGTTGATAAGGGCGTTACAGGAGAACGGGCTTCTTCCCGAAGAGAGTATCCCTCAGAGTGTTTCTTACGCCATAGACCCGGTGGGAGGGGTATACAGCCAGAGGAGCCTGGTGAAGGGGAGAGTATTGCTCGTAGGTGATGCCGCCGGCTTTGTATCCAGTCTCACCGGAGAGGGCATCTACCCGGCTATGGTCAGTGCCCAATGCGCGGCTGAGGTTATAGACTCTGCGTTCCGGCGGGGCACGATAACCGAGAAGCTGACCGAGTTCAACCTTCAGTGGTCGAAGGCTCTGGGGAATTACCTCAAACCCCCTTCAAGCCAGCTCAGAAAGAGGTTAGCTCTTAAGCTTCTCCCCTTGCTCTTCAAGAGCAGATATTTCTCTCGCATCGCTGCCCGGGCCTATCTCTATGGCAAGAACATAACCCTGGGCTCTAACTGAGGAGAGGATTATAGTTTTTATATTTATTTTACAGGCAGGATAAATAGGAATTGACACCGTTATTTTTCAGTGATTATACTTTAAAAGGGATAATGGGAAGCTTCCTAAGGGAAGTGTTTTAATAACATCAACAAAGGGGGGTTAAAATATGTACAGGTTAGGGGGTAAGAATAGGTTTGCAGTAATAACCTTTCTCATCGTGGGGTTGGCATTCCTGGTCGGCAGTGCGTACGGTCAGGGTGCGGCTAAGGTCAACGAAGAACTTCTGAAGAATCTCCAGTGGCGATGCATTGGACCAGCTATTATGGGCGGGCGGATCGACGATTTTGCCGTGGTGGAGAGCCAGCCCTGGATCATCTATGCGGGCACTGCCTCCGGAGGTCTGTGGAAGACTACCAACAATGGGGTCACCTGGGAGCCCATCTTCGACAACGAGAACACCAGCACCATTGGGGCGGTAGCCATAGCCCCATCTGACCCCAGCATCGTATGGGTGGGAACCGGCGAGCCCGCCAACAGGCAGAGCTCCTCCTGGGGCGATGGGGTTTACAAATCGACCGATGGGGGGAAGACCTGGACCAATATGGGACTCCAGGAGAGCCACCATATCGGTCGTGTTGTCATCCATCCTACCAATCCCAACATTGTCTATGTGGCTGCCCTGGGGCATCTGTGGGGTGCCAATAAGGAACGGGGTCTGTACAAGACCGCCGATGGGGGGAAGACCTGGGATAACACCCTGTTTATCAACAAGGACACCGGTTGTGTTGATGTGGCTATTGACCCGCGCAGCCCGGACACCGTCTATGCGGCAGCCTACCAGCGGAGGCGGACCGGTTATGGGTTCAGCGGAGGAGGTCCCCACAGCGGTCTCTACAAGACCACCGATGGGGGAACGACCTGGACCCAGCTCACCAACGGGCTGCCTACTGGTGATACGGGGCGCATCGGCATCGGCATTTACCGCAATGACACCAACATCGTCTACGCCATTATTGAGAACAAGGATGGGGGTGTCTTCAGGTCTGAGGATAAGGGTCTGACCTGGAAGAAGATGAGCAGCACCAATCCTCGCCCCATGTATTACAGCAATATCAGGATCGACCCTAACAACGACCAGAGGGTCTGGGTGCTGGGCACTCGGATGTATACCTCTGAGGATGGAGGGATAAACTTCCGCACCGATGTGGTTACCCGCATCCACGTTGACCACCACGCTATGTGGATCAACCCGGCTAACTCCAACCATATGATTGTAGGCTCGGATGGGGGGATTCATTTCTCCTACGACCGGGGGAAAACCTGGGATTTTGTCAACACTTTGCCCCTGGGGCAGTTCTACGAGCTCGGCGTGGATATGCGGAAACCCTATAACATTTACGGCGGCTTGCAGGACAACGGGAGCTGGGGAGGTCCCAGTGCTACCATGTATCGCCAGGGAATCACCAATGAAGATTGGTTCAGCGTAGGAGGCGGGGACGGGTTCTATGTCCAGGTGGACCCCACCGACCCTACCATCATCTACGCCGAATCCCAAAACGGCAACCTCTTCCGCTTTAATCCGAAGACAGGGGAACAAAGGTCAATAAGACCGATGCCGAAGGAGGGGGAGACGCGCTATCAATTCAACTGGAACAGCCCGATGCTTATCTCCCCTCACAATCCAAGCACTATCTATTACGGCGGCAATAGATTGTTCAAATCGATCGACCGGGGGGAGACATGGACGGCAAGCCCCAACCTCACCACCAGGACCGACCGGGATAAGCTTCCCATTATGGGTGTGTTGGTGGATGAGAACACCCTCTCCCCACACGATGGGATTTCCTTCTACGGAACGATGATCACCATTTCGGAGTCTCCCATCAAAGAGGGTTTGCTCTATGTGGGAACCGATGACGGCAATCTCCAGGTCTCCAGAGACGGGAGCAAAACCTGGAAGAATGTAATTGAGAAGGTTCCCGGTGTACCCAAACGAACCTATGTCAGCCGGGTGGTCGCTTCTAATTTTGAGGAAGGCAGGGCTTACGCTACCTTCGATGGTCACCGCAATGACGATTTCAAACCCTATGTTTACATCACCAACAACTACGGCGAGAGCTGGAAGTCAATCTCCGGCAACCTGCCGATGGGGGGGACGGTCAATGTCATCAGGGAGCATCCTAAAAACGCGGACCTCCTCTTTGTGGGGACCGAGCGGGGAGCTTATGTATCCTTCGACCGCGGGGGGAACTGGATTCGGCTTAAAAACAATCTGCCCATTGTCCCGGTAGATGACATTCTGATTCACCCGAGGGATAACGACCTTCTTTTCGGCACTCACGGGCGGAGCATCTGGGTTCTGGATGATATTACACCGCTGGAGCAGCTCACCAGCAAAGTGCTCGATTCGGAGGCTTACCTGTTTGATATTCGACCGGCAATGATGTTCAACTATTACAGCCATAAGGGGAATACAGGACATAAAGCTTTTATAGCACCTAATCCACCCTTCGGAGCCATCATCAGCTATTACCTGAAGTCGGAATCCACAGAAGAGGTAAAGATCACGGTTATGGATAAGGCGGGTGAGGTTATTCGAGAGATTACCGGTCCCAAAGAGTCGGGGATAAACAGAATTACCTGGGATTTAAGGTATCCTCCCCCGGTTCCACCAGAAGCAGGGGAGCAGGTGAGATATCGCCGTGCTCCTATGGGTCCTTTTGTCCTGCCGGGTGAATATGCGGTGAAGCTCGCTGTGGGAGGGCAGGGGATAACCAGGACCGTTCGCGTGGAAGGTGACACTCGCATTGTGGTCTCTGAAGCTGACCGAAAGGCACAGCAGGAGGCGGTGTTCACTCTCAACAGGCTGTATATCTCAGCCTATGCCGCCAACAGGGCATCGAATGACATCAAAACTCAACTCACCGGCCTGAAGGAGAGACTCAAGAAGCTGCCGCAGGTTCCCGATGATGTCACTTCGGCGGTGGACGCCGTTGTTAAGCAGATAGATAAGATTCAGGAGAAGCTGGTGGGGAGCCCCGAGCTGAGAAGAAGGGGAATCACCCCTGTCTTCAGTGAAATTAGTAGACTCTCCTCTGGGATTGGCAGATATACTGGCGCTCCGACTCCTTATCAGGCGGAAAGGGTGAGGGTGCTTCCCGGGAAATTAACACCCCTCATTGAGGAGCTGAACACCGTTATTGAAAAATCAATCCCTGAGCTTAACAGGATGATGAACGAGAACAACATCCCGCGGCTGATTCCAGTAAAACCGGTCAAGATGCCCTGAGGGGCGAAGGGGTGATAATCTGACCCGTCTCATTAGTGTGTTGTTCTGAAGGTTCTTCCTTTTTGAGCCAGAGAAGAAGGGATTCAGGAGCTACGTTATCGGCTCGGACCAGAGATACAGAGGAATTAGGGTAACTCGGAGCAGCTTTCTCTGTTTTCTTTTAGGTTAGCATATCCGACAATCCCGCAGAAATTCGGCTAAACATAAATCTATCTGGAGGCTGTTCGGATAAGCTATGAAGAGTATTGGTGTGCCTATGAGAGGGATTGAGGGTCCAAAGTCTGTCCAAGGATGCTGGGGATTATCTTTAAGAAGTAGAAAGCGATGAAGAGGTTTGTTGGCCTTATCCTGTTTATAACTTTTGCCAGCGGGCTTGCCTACCCCCAGGCCAAGGGAACAGTAAGTGGTAAGGTATCAGACCAGGATGGAAAGCCATTGGCATATGTCAGGGTAGAGGTATGCGATACCCCCACTGCAACCCAGACTCTCCCCGATGGAACCTTTGCTCTGGAAAACCTGGCACCGGGGAAATATCGTCTCCGTTTTTCCCACCCTGATTATCTGGCTAAGGAACTCAAAGTCACTATCAGCGAAAAGCCGGGCAGATTGGTTGAAGTTGCTCTCTCTGCTAAAAGTCCCATGCTGCTTACCATTAAGGAAGAGATAACTGTAACTGCGGAAGCGGACTCCATAATAGATGTGAGCCTGCCGTCTCATCGCACCATACTGCCCAGCAGCGTATTGACTGAACTGGGAAAAGCCAATGTTGCCGAGGCGGTGGAGAAAATCCCTGGCGTTGCGATGGTGGGTAAGGGGGGGTATTCCATGGTTCCATCGATACGGGGACTGGCGGAGCATCGGATTCTGCTTCTGGTTGATGGAATTCCGCTTACCTCCGAAAGGCGTATAGGAGCGAGTGCCTCTTTTGTCAATCTCAGCGATATTGACCGTATTGAGGTGAACCGCGGACCGTACTCCGTCTTCCATGGCTCTGGCGCTATTGGTGGGATTATTAATATTGTCACCAAATCACCCTCTGCTGATGGACCATTTAAGGGAAATGTCCAGCTGGGTTACAATACCTCCAGGAAAGAGGGAGCTGCTTCAGTTAATTTAAGCGGCTCACGGGGTAAGTTCGGTTTTATGATGGGGGTCAATGGAAAGAAAGCCGGCGATTACTCTTCACCCACAGGCATCATAGAGCAATCGCATTACTCGGATTATGACCTTCTGCTAAAGCTTAACAGAGAGGGAGATGATTCTGACTTTTATCTCACCTTCTTTAACTATCAGGGTGTAGACATCGGAAAACCCAGCCCCACATCCAAATTCAAACCACGCTGGTATCCCAGAGAGAAAAATACCATCTTCAACCTTGGTTACAGGATACAAAACAGATTTCATCTGGATAGCTTGAATGCCAGCTTTTACTTATTGCTTTCAATGCTGGAAACCCAGAAGGATAACCTGAGGGAATCGTTCACAGTAAAAAAGAGAAATCTGGCGAAAATTGAGGGCTCCAATTTCGGGTTCAAGGTTCGGGGTGGAAAGGAATGGGGTCAAAGCCACACCCTGAATTTTGGGTTCGACTTTTTCGGGCGCTGTGGTGTAAACGACAGGAATACCGAATGGAAGTTCGATGATTACGGCAATATCACCGCGAGCACAGAGGAGACTTCGCTCCTAAACGCCCGGAGAAATAATTTCGGTGTGTATATAGATGATAAGATACAGATATATCCCTCTGTAACTGTGAATTTTGGTGCCCGCGTTGATTACATCAACACCAGCAACCTTGGTAGCACGGCGGACAGGATTTCACGAAGCGACCAATCTTTCACCGCATATATTGGCTCTATATTTCAGGTAACCCCCCGGCTTTCATTGCTGGCGAACCTGGGCAGCTCCTTTCGATTCCCGACAATTAGCGAGCTGTTTTACACCGGATTGACCGGCAGGGGAACCGTTTTTGGAAATGAGAACCTGCTCCCCGAGAGGAGTGTGAACCTGGATGTCGGGCTGCGATACCTTCATGATAAATATTACGCCTCAATTTATGGCTTCAGCAACTTAGTGAGCAATATGATACAGAAATACCGTGGCATAGGTGAAGAAGAGTATTATTACCGGAATCTGACCCAGGGTCGCATCACGGGTATTGAGGGCGAGTTTTATTTCTGGCCCATTGAAGATTGTGAATTCCTGGTTAATTTTCACCATATGGTGGGCAGAGAAAAAGGCACCAATGTTGCCCTTAATTATATTCCGACTTCTCGCATCACCTTCGGTGCCAAGTTTTCTCGAGGCAATTTCTGGGTAGAGCCACAGGTCACCATAGCCGCCGCCAAGAAAGACCCCGGTCCGCTGGAGATGGAAATAGAAGGGCACACTCTCATAGATACAATTTTCGGTTATAAACTCAATCCAGATATAGTTCTGTTCGCTGTTGCTCGAAATTTGCTCAACCGCACCTATCGCTTTTCCGCTGACGAACAAGGGGTAGATGCTCCCGGCAGGGGTATTGTCTTCAAGGTCTCGTATTCTTTTTAGCCCTGAGCCAGGAAGGGTAATATTATAGTCTATAAATGCACCCAAGGAGATGACGAACCGCTTAACGGTGAGCTTCAGGGCTTGCCAATCTATGGTTTGTGGAATTTTTCTATGAGGTGTATAATAGTGCGCCAAATGAGTGAATAGGGTGATGAAAAGAGGAGCTCTTATACTGAGAATAACGCTAAGTGTTTAGGAGGAGACCGTGTTTCAAAAAATCCTTGTTGCCACATTGTCCATTTTGTTTTTTGCCTTTGTCGTGTGTATCGGTTATGATAAAAACGAGAAAAATATGGTTCAAAACGAAGAGTTCTTGTCACAAGCAGTTAAATTTCACGGACATTTAGGTCCTTATATGATTTTGGGCCTGAGAGCCGGTTTATATGCTAATCAAGTATTAGAAAAAGACCCCATGCAAACCGAGGCTATTATTGAAACCCTCCCGCAGCCTCCCCAATCTTGTTTTGTTGATGGAGTGCAGTTTGCCACAGGCTGCACCATGGGAAAAAGGAATATTTCTCTCATAGAGGGAGAGGGCTTAAAAGCTTCTTTTAAAAAGAATGACAAAATATTAATTCTCACACTTAAACAAGAGATAATTGAAGAGATAAATTCCCTTCCTCCTGACGATGAAGAGGCGTGGGAAAATTTAGCCAAAGACTTATATCAAAGGGAAATAGAGAAAATTTTTAAAATCAGCAAATAATTATTAAGTATATTAGTCTTTGACTGTTTAAAGAGAGTTTTCCCCAATTCATCTATTATTCCATATTAAGTGAAGCAAGTGTGTTTATAATCCTTGCCATTTAAAAAAGAATAAAGCCGTATCTTATACTACCGAACATAAGGGTTTATATGAGAATGGAGAAGCTATTGATTTTCTACCTATGAGGCGAGATGATAGAGTGCTTTTTATTAGTAATCCTGCTTAGTCTCTAAGCCCTGACTAATGAACCCGAAAATAGCGCGCTGAGAGATTGTTCCGTCATAAATAATGAGCTATGTATTTCAAGAGGCAGAATTTCTTATATCTTAAACGATTACTAAATTCTCTTAAATCTTAGATCGCAAAAAGCGATAAATCTTAACGGACAGACGAAAACATAACCTGTTGACAGCTCGCAGGAAGGCATATCCTTTTATTTTTATTTGTGGGGGTCTTTGTATTTCTTCTGGTGAATGGTACCTTTGGACTATCGGGCAGGCAAGACTTTTACGACAATAAGAACTAAGAGTACCCTCCCTCAATTGTTTCCTTATATTTTGTAATACAGGAGAATTCCAGGCGGTATCCCAATCATCCATTTGTGCTAAGGGTTTATATCCATGACAACACGGAAAGATACCTCTACGAAGAATATAATAACTTTGCCAGGGTTCGCGACAAATAGGAAACTTTGAAGTACCCAGATCACTTTCTATTTCAGATTCATTTGGAGAATTCTTATCCTCAATGTTTTCAATTGAGGAGGATGGCATGCATGAATTGGAATTATGTTTACTTTTTTGTGCCGGTTCAGTGATATTTCCAAAATCGAACTGATTACATACTTTAACTCCGTATTTTTTAGATAATTCACTGCATTTATCAAATATTTCTTTCAGCTCTTCTCGACTGAGTAATTCCTCTTCATAATTGAAGTGATACCCTCCTCTATTATGCTCCATTTCAGGTTTTTCTATATAATTGAGTGGCCGGAGAATTAAATAGTCAGCTTCTATATCTCTGCATAGTCTAAAGAAAGCTTCCAGGTCACCTTTATTAACTTTCATGGGCATAAAAACCATATAGGTTTTTGGCAGATTTCTTTTTTTCTTTCTTTTCTGATTTAATAAATGCAGTTTAGGAATTATAGAATCAAATCGGTCATTTCTAATTTTGGCGTAAGTCTCTTTAGTGGCCGCATCAATGGATATGTAAAGGAGAATCAACTTTCCTAATAGGGCATTAATGGTTCTATTAGTAAAACTTGGGCATTTGTTGCAATTTCAAGGATTTTTCCTTGACTGTCGATGTAATTGAGAATTTCTTCAAATTGGGGATGGAGGAAGGGTTCACCAATTGAACAGTTTATTAAAATTTTTGCGCAATCAAAAAAATTCCCATAATTTTTTAAGGTTTGTACATCAACAACAATTTCAGAAAATTTGCCTTCCATTTCCTTTGATTTATCAAAAAAACAGTAAACGCAAGGAGGTTTCATATTGCATTTTCCATAAAGGTCTATTCCTAAGGAAAGAGGATAAGAAGACATTACCTCTTTTCCTTCGATAGTTTCCTGGATATTTAATAGCGTATTTTTACAGAAAGAACGAAAATAATTGTGTTTTTCTTCACTATTATGAAGTTGCAAGCGTCCAAACCTTATCCCGAGTTCTCTGGCATCAATTGGATGGTATCGACGCGGAAATACCTTATTTAATATAAGAGTAAATTCGATTTTTCCTCGATGTGTAGAATTTTCTAAATAAGCAGGTAAAACTAAACTGTAATGATTCCATTGAGGTAAAAGCGCAAAAGAAGCAATTGGTTTGCCCATAATATTGATAGAAAGATATTGGCTGCAATCATTG
>NJBL01000006.1 GCA_005223145.1 bacterium (candidate division B38) B3_B38
CGAGCTTATTACCATCTGGAAGCCAAAAATCATCTCCTCCACCAATAAAGGTCACCCACCTTAAATGTAAGTATCTGTCCAATTTATGTTATGATAAGGTAGATGATTTAATAACCAACCGAATTCTTTAAAGAACGAAAAATGGGGTGAAGGATGAGGAAGTATGCGGTACTAATCACATCACTCCTCATGCTGCTTCTGGCATCAGGGCTTTATGGGGAAAACGATGACCAGCCTAAATGGAATACCACTCTGTTTGGGTCTTATTTTTTAGGTGGAAGGACAGCTTTTGGAATCGGCGGTGCATTGGGTTACCGCTTCACCCCCCGGCTGGAATTAGAGGGGGAGGTGTATAGTGAACCTAATATTTATGGTGTGAGCGGAGGATTGCTCTACAATTTCGATATAAAAAATAATAATAAAACCCCCTACGTCCTGGTAGGTTATTCTCAATTCAGAGCTGGTGCAGGAGAAGTAGTGCAGTTATTAATGTTTAGCGCAGGGATAAAAATGCCTTTAGCCAGGAGTTTCAAGATAAGACTTGACTTTCGCATCCACCTTTTCGGTGAGGGCATGTTGGCGAGGCTCTCCACCGGATTGATGTGGAGCTTCTAATCATGGTAAGCCATAAATAAGCCAAAAATTATCCCCTCTGGAAGAGGATAGTGAGGATTCGCTTTCCCTTAAGGAATATTTTATCCCTCGCTGACAACAATTAGCGGAATATTACTGCCAAAAAGGGGGGTCTTATTTCTTCTTGCCCCTGGTGGGTGGGCTTTTCGGCTTTTTAGGCTCTGTCTTTTTTTTAGCTTTCGCCTTTTTCTCGGCCGGGGGTTTCTTCTCCTTAGCGCGGGGTTCCTTTTTCGCTTTGGGCTTCTCTTTCACATAGGGGGAGACCTTTGGAATAGTGGGACGGGCTTTCTTCAGCCGCTTTGACTTCTCTTTGGCTTTCTCCAGCTTTTTCTTCTGCTCTTTTTCCACCAGCCATTCGCTGCCTATAAGCTCCAGCACAGCCATCTCTGCCCCATCCCCCTGACGGGGACCGACCCTCAGGATGCGCGTGTAGCCCCCCTGTCGGGTGGAGAAGCGTGGAGCCAATGTATCGAAGAGCTTTGTTACTATATCCTTGCGGGAGATGAACCTCAGCACCTGCCGGCGGGAGTGGAGGTCGTCTTTTTTTGCCAGAGTGATCATCTTCTCCGCCAGGGGTCGTGCCTCCTTGGCTTTGGCAAGGGTAGTCTGAATGCGCTCCCGGTCGAAAAAGGAGGTCACCAGGTTTCTCAGCATAGCCAGCCGATGGCTGGTAGTTCGCCCGAGTTTTCGTCCCGCTACCCGATGTCGCATGGGAATGTCATCCTTTAAGCTGCAATACAGGGTTAAGAGGAGTTTGGTTGATTCTTATTGAGATTAGTCTGCATCCCGAAGGAGAGACCCATCTCTTCCAGTTTGTCCTTAAGTTCGTTCAACGACTTTCGCCCGAAGTTCTTGGTCTTGAGCATTTCTGCTTCGGTCTTAGTCACCAGCTCTTCAATGGTTCTGATATTGGCGTTCTTAAGGCAATTATACGACCTGACCGTCAGCTCCAGCTCATCTACGCTCTTTATTAAGGTCTTAGTCAGCTCCTCATCTTGAAGGTCTTCCTCCTCCTCTTCCAGGTGGGGTTCTTCTTCGAAATTAAAAAATATTGCCAGATGGTCCTTAAGTATCTTAGAAGCTATGGCTAAAGCATCCTGTGGGGCAATGGAACCGTTGGTCAATATCTCGACGGTCAGCTTCTCATAGTCGGTGGACTGCCCCACCCGGGCGGTTTCTACATAGCAGTTCACCTTTTTTATGGCGGAATGGACTGAATCGATGGGGATATATCCCAGGGTAAAGTCCTCCTCAAAATTCCTATCGGCGGTCACATAGCCTCGGGCGTTCTTAACCCTCATCTCCATGTTCAACTTCCCATCTTGGCTTAAGGTAGCAATGTGAACCATATCGTCCACCAGTATCTCCACTTCTTCTCCGTGCTCGATATCCTTGCTAGTGACCTCCTGGGGACCCTCGGCTTTGATATGGATGGTCTGAGTATGCTTGTTTTTCAGCCGCAAGGGGATCTTCTTCAGGTTTAAAATTATATCGGTTGTATCCTCCACCACACCCGGCAGTGAGGTGTACTCATGGACCACACCATCTATCTTCACGGCGGTTATAGCCGCTCCTGGTATCGAGGAGAGGAGTACCCGCCGAAGGGCGTTTCCGACGGTGATAGCAAAACCACGCTCATAGGGCTGGGCGGAGAACTTTCCGTATTTGTCAGTGAGCGTCTCAGGCTCGAAGTCGAGCCTTTTGGGTCTCTGAAAGCCTTTCAATTGCATCTTATTTCTCCCTCTCTTCAAGGCTTATTCAAAAAGATAATTATGAGACCACTATTTGGAATATAACTCCACAATCAGCTGTTCCTGCACAGCGAAGGTGATGTCCTCTCGGGTAGGCATCCTGATAACTTGCCCCTTAAACTCTTCAGTATAGACCTCTAACCAACCGGGCACCTCTCGGTTCTTTTCCAGTTCCAGCGCCTCTTGGATAACCTGGAGCTTCCGGCTCTTCTCCGCTACCGAGACTACCCCTCCTTCGGAAACAAGATAAGAGGCGATGCTGACCTTCCGTCCATTCACTTGCAAGTGCCCATGGCGGACAAGCTGACGGGCTTGGGCTCTGGAGGCGGCGAAGTTAAGCCGGTAAACAACATTGTCCAGTCTCCTTTCCAGCATAGTAAGAAGGTTTTCCCCGGTTATCCCCTTCTGGCGCTCTGCTTTTTTGAAATATAGCCGAAATTGCTTCTCCAGGACCCCGTATATTCTTTTGACCCTCTGCTTCTCTCTCAGCTGCAAGCCATAGCGGATGATCTTCCCCTTCCTCCTTCGTCCATGCTCTCCGGGGGGATAGCTCCTCCTCTCGATGGCGCACTTATCAGCATAGCATCGCTCTCCTTTAAGATAGAGCTTAGCGCTCTCCCGGCGACACAACCGGCAAACCGACTCACGGTACCTTGCCAACCTTTACCTCCTGTGTGCAAAAAAGGGTCTACTATTATGTCCCTGCAATTATACCCTCCTCCTCTTTGGCGGACGGCAACCGTTATGAGGTATGGAGGTCACATCCTTTATCGACTTTACCTCCAAACCCACGGTTTGCAGAGCTCTGATTGCCGACTCCCTCCCTGAGCCCGGGCCCTTCACCCGCACATCAAGGCTTCGGACTCCGTGCTCCTTAGCCTTATTGCCAGCCGACTGGGCTGTCAATTGGGCGGCAAAAGGAGTTCCCTTGCGGGAGCCTTTGAAGCCAACAGTTCCGGCACTCGCCCAGCATATCACATTGCCCTGACGGTCGGTAATGCTCACAATGGTGTTATTAAAGGTGGCCTGAATGTAAGCAATACCGAAAGGGATATTCTTCTTAACCTTCCGGCGAGAACCCTTCTTTTTCTTCGCTCGCTGTGTTTTAGGCATTGGTCTTTTCCCCTCAAATTGGGCTGTGCTTTACTTACGCTTCCTAATCGAACCCCTTCGAGGACCTTTCTTTGTTCGGGCATTGGTATGAGTGCGTTGTCCCTTAACAGGGAGATTATGCCGATGCCGATATCCCCGATAGGAACCTATATCGATCAGCCTCTTGATGTTCAGAGAGACCTCTTTACGGAGCTCCCCTTCGACCTTGTATTTGGTTTCGATTATCCTCCTGATGCGGCTGAGTTCTTCACCGGTGAGGTTTTTCAGCCGCACATTAGGGTCTATCCCTGCCTCTTTTAGTATCTCATTGGATAGAGAGCGTCCTATCCCGTAGATATGGGTGAGGCTTATCTCTGCCCGTTTATTATCCGGGATATCAACCCCTACAATTCTTGCCAACGCTTGACCCTCCTCCTTGTTTCTATCCCTGCCGTTGCTTATGCTTGGGATTGGAACAGATCACCCTTACAACCCCTTTCCGCCTGATAATCTTGCACTTAGGGCATATCTTCTTCACCGATGCCCGAACTTTCATGCCTTATTTTTGCCTTCCCTTAAACTTCCTTCTTCCTCTCTTCACTACCAGAACAAAGGTTAAGTTGTATCTTCCTTGGAAACTATTTATAGCGGTAGATTATCCTCCCTCGGGTGAGGTCGTAGGGTGACAGTTCTACCAGCACCTTATCGCCCGGCAGGATGCGAATAAAATGCTTCCTCATCCGCCCTGATATATGGGCTAATACCTGATGCTTGTTTTCCAGCTCCACTCGAAACATGGCGTTAGGGAGTGGTTCTATTACCGTGGCTACTACTTCAACAGCCTCTTCTTTAGGCATGGCCTCTCCTCACTTTAGCTCCGCTTTATTGCTATGACTGTTATAAGAGAGGTGGCTATCAATATAAGCTGAAATCTGGCGAAAGACCTCTTCAGCACGGCCATTCCCATTGATGTCCACCAGTTTGCTCTGGCGGCGATAATATTGCAGCAAGGGCTTGGTCTCTTCCCGGTAGAGAGTCAACCTTTTCCTGACCACTTCCTCTCTGTCGTCTTCCCGCTGAATCAAGGGTGTGCGACAGTAATCGCATAGTTCGTCTACTCGTGGCTTATTGTAATCGATGTGATAGAGCCTAAAACACTTAGGGCAGACCCTGCGCCCCGAAATCCTCCTTATTAGCTCGGGCTCGGAGACCTCTATATTGAAAACCAGGTCGATCTTCTTACCCCTCTCCTTCAACAAGTGGTCCAGCATCTGAGCTTGCTTTTTGGTGCGGGGGAAACCATCAAGCAAATATCCCCGGCAATTACTGCCCCAATCCATCCTTCTGGTGACCACATCAACTATTATATCATCGGGAACCAACTTCCCCTTTTTCATATATCCCTCTACCTTCACCCCTAACTCGCTCCGCTTAACCACCTCTTGCCTGAGAATATCCCCGGTGCCAACCTTGTTCAGACAGTAATGCTGAGATAACCTATCCACCTGAGTCCCTTTCCCCGCTCCGGGGGGTCCGATCAGCAGTATGACCACTTTATCGCTGCAACCTCCTTCCGCTACGGATTATCCCCTCCTACCTCGCAACCGCACTTTCTTCAAGAAGCCGTCATAGTGCCTCATAATAAGCTGAGCTTCCACCTGCTGCATGGTGTCCATAGCTACTCCCACTACGATAAGGAGCGAGGTTCCTCCAAAGAAAAATTTAACCCCTATTCCCTCGGTGAACCAGGTAGGAAGATTGACATCCAGCCATGCTCCGATCCAGGGTAAACTCTGCACTTTTAAGCCGGTCATCATAAACTGTGGCAGCACAGCAACGAGAGCCAGATATATTGCCCCCACAAGAGTGATTCGGGAGAGGACATGGTCGATATAATCGGCAGTTCGTTTCCCTGGTCGGATACCGGGGATAAAACCTCCATATTTTCTCATATTATCCGCCACATCAATGGGGTTAAAGATAATTGCGGTATAAAAATAACAGAAGAAAATGATTGCCACTATATAGAGGAGGTTGTAAACGGGTTGCCCATAATTGAAGATTGCAGCAAGGGAGCTCAAGGCGGGGAAGCGATTCTGAAACAGGGTGGCCAGGCTCTGAGGAATCATGACAATAGCAGAAGCAAATATAATAGGAATAACACCGCCGGTATTCACCCGGAGGGGGAGATGGGTGGACTGTCCTCCGTAAATCCTTCTTCCCATCACCCTCTTAGCATAAGAGACCGGTATCCTCCTTTGCCCCCGTTCCACGAAAACAATCAGAGCCACCACCCCCAACATCAATACCATCAGGAACAGAAGCTTTAAGGGACTCATAGCTCCGGTAGAGACATCGCTGAAGGTCCCCAGCACTGCCCCTGGCAGCCTTACAACAATACCGGCGAAAATGATGAGGGAGATACCGTTCCCTATACCCCGTTCAGAGATCTGCTCTCCCAGCCACATGATGAAGGCGGTTCCGGTGGTAAGGGTGAGCACCGTCATCAGCCGGAAAGACCAACCCGGCTGGGTGACCATAGCCACCCCGCTGGGGCTCTTCAACTTCTCCAGGGCTAAACCGATAGCTAAAGATTGGATCACACTCAAGATTACTGTCCCGTATCGGGTGTACTGGGTTATTTTCTTTCGACCAACCTCACCCTCTTTGGAGAGTCTCTCCAGATAGGGCCACACCACGGTCAATAGCTGAAGGATGATGGAGGCGCTGATGTAGGGCATAATCCCCAGAGAGAAAACCGTCAGTTGCCTCAGAGCACCGCCGGTAAATAGGTCGAAAAATCCAAAAACAGTCCCTTTAGCCTGGTCAAAAAACTCAGCTACCGCCGCCCCGTTTACCCCAGGAGTGGGGATGTGAGCGCCAATCCGGTAGACTGCCAGAAGAAGGAAGGTAAAGATGACCCTCCTGCGCAGGTCTGGTATCCTAAAGATATTCTTCAGGCTCTCAATCATTTCCCTATGACTTCCGCCTTGCCGCCGGCTTTCTCAATCTTCTGGCGGGCGCTCTGACTGAACTTATGAGCCAGAACAGTGAGGGGACGGTCTATCTCCCCTTTACCCAAGACCTTCAGTCCATTCTTCATATCTTTTATCACCCCTTTTGATTTAAGGAGTTCAGGGGTTACCTCCGACCCTTTTGGAAACGCCAACAGCTGCTGCAGATTGACAATAGCATACTCCTTTCGGAAAGGGTTGGTGAACCCTCTCTTCGGCACCCTCCTGTAGAGGGGCATCTGCCCACCCTCAAATCCTATGGTGAAGGAGTGCCCTGACCGAGATTTTTGTCCCTTGTGCCCTCGACCAGCTGTCTTTCCGTGCCCAGAGCCCTTGCCTCGTCCTACTCGCTTCGGCTTCTTACGGGAGCCAGGGGGTGCCGTTAAACTGTGGAGCTTTATCTTTTGTTCGCCCATATTGTTTCCTTCTAATTTGGAGACTCCTCTTAGCCTATTTTTCGCCCTCAATTACTTTAACCAGATGAGGGATTTTAGCAATCATCCCTCTTATCTCTGGGGTATCGGGGCGAAGAACCACCTGGTTTAGCTTCCGGAAACCGAGCCCTCTGAGAACTAACCTTTGCTTGGGAGAACATCCTATGCCGCTGCGAACCTGCTTTATCATGAGCATGGAGGTTTTTTCTTTACCCTTTTTGGAAGCCACTGTCAGACCTCATACGATTTACCAAGGCATATTAAGAGGGGGTTATGTTTTTGTCCCTCAGTTTTGCCACCTGGGTTGTTTCTTTAATCTGAAACAGGCCATCAAAGGTAGCCTTAACCACATTATGGGGGTTAGGCGTACCCAGCGACTTAGTCAAGATGTTCTGAATGCCAGCCAGCTCCATTACCGCCCTTACCGGTCCACCGGCGATTATCCCCGTGCCCGGGGCAGCGGGCTTCAGCAAGACCCTACCCGAACCGAACCTGCCGACCACCTTGTAGGGTATGGTATTCTCCTTTAGCGGGACGGTTATCATCCTTTTCTTTGCCCGCTCTATCCCCTTGCGTATGGCAACGGGAACCTCCTTTGCCTTTCCCATGGCATAGCCCACCTTCCCCTTCTTATCACCAACTACCACTAAGGCGCTGAAACTGAGGTTCTTCCCCCCTTTAACTACTTTGGTCACTCGGTTAATGCGAACCACTATGTCGGAAAGCTCTTCCGTCTCTACTCTTTCTTCTTCTTTCAAGCTTCTATAATCTCCTTAATCAAAAAATCAAACCTTTCTCTCTCAGGGTCTCCGCCACCTTTTTTACCAGCCCATGGTATTTATAGCCGCTGCGGTCGAAGATGAGGGTCTTAACCTTCTTGGACTTAATTCTTTCAGCCATGAGCTCCGCCACCCGGCGGGCTGCCTCCATATTGCCACCGGTTTTCAGCTGGCTACGAAGTTCCTTTTCCAGCGAGGAGGCAGCAGCCAAGGTGACCCCTCTGTCGTCGTCTATCAATTGGATATATATATTCCGCAAACTTCGGAACACGCTCAATCGGGGACGCTTGGCGGTCCCCCGAATCTTTTTTCTGATCCGCCGTTTTATCCTCTCCCGGGGCTTAACCATCTTTTGGCTCATTTTACCTCAACCGCATCCTTAGGTGCCAGTGGCAGCCTTACCCACCTTCTTCCTTAATACCTCACCCTTATATCTTATACCTTTGCCCTTGTAAACATCGGGCCGCCTCAATCTACAGATATTGGCAGCTACCTGACCGACCTTCTGGCGGTCAATACCGGAGACTATGATTCGGTTCGCCCCCTCAATCTTCACCTCCACCCCCTCGGGCACCTGAAACTCCACCGGGTGTGAGAAACCGAGCTGGAACACTACGACATCCTTTTTCAGCTGAGCTCGATAGCCAATCCCCTTAATCTCCAGCTCTTTCTGGAAACCTTCGGTTACCCCGGTAACCGCATTAGCCGCCAGACTACGCATCAGCCCATGCAGAGCCCTGAGCTTTGGTGTGTCGTTCTTGCGTATTACCACCAGCGAGGAGCCCTCGTTACGGAAGCTAATACCTGGAGGAATTCTGTGCATCAGGCTCCCCTTGGGTCCCCTGACCTCGAGCTCTACTCTGGATATGTTCACCTCCACCCCATTGGGTAAAGGGATGGGCTTCTTACCTATTCTTGACATTGTATCTCTTCTATATCACCAGATGTTGCAGATAACCTCTCCCCCCACATTAATTCTTTTCGCTTGAACTCCCGTAAGGATACCCCGGGAGGTGGACAGAATGGTGATGCCCAATCCCCCTATTACCACCGGGATATCCTCCCTGCCACAATAGACTCTCCGACCCGGTGTGCTGACCTTCTTCAGCGCGGTTATTACCTTCTCCCCACTGGGTCCCCATTTGAGCTCTATCTTCAAAATCCCCTGTTTGTTATCTGGAATCTCCTGATAGCTCTTTATATATCCCTCATCTTTGAGTATTTTGGCAATGGCAACCTTCATTTTTGACGAGGGCATACTTACTTCTTCACCCCTTGCCTTCAGGGCGTTTCGGATGCGGGTCAGCATGTCAGCGATGGGGTCGGTCATAGTCATCTTACTCTCCTAAGGCAATTATCCGATAGTTTACCAACTCGATTTTATGACTCCGGGAATCTCCCCTGCCAGAGCTAATAGGCGGAAGCATATGCGGCACATATTAAATTTACGCAGGTAAGCCCGGGAGCGCCCGCAAAGGGGGCAGCGGTTGTATTTTCTGACCTTGAATTTCGGCTGATGTAACGCTTTTACAATAAGAGCCTTTCGAGCCATTTTTTCAGCCCCTTCTAAAGGGAAAGCCTAACATTTCTAGCAATTTTCTTGCCTCTTCGTCGGTCTTGGCAGTGGTGACAATGGTTATATTCATTCCTTTTATCTTCTCCACCTTGGTGTAATCAATCTCGGGGAATATCAGCTGGTCCTGGATGCCGAGGGTGTAGTTTCCTCTTCCGTCAAAGGATTTGGTGGGCAAGCCTCTGAAGTCCCTAACCCGGGGCAGAGCGGTATTGACCAGGCGGTCGAAGAACTCATACATGCGGTCTCCCCTGATGGTGACAAAGCACCCCACTGGCATACCCGTCCTCAATTTGAAGCTGGCAACAGACTTCCGTGCCCTGGTCACCAGGGGGCGTTGCCCGGCAATCATGGCTAACTGCTCCACCCCCGCATCGAGGACCTTTATGTTCTGGGTCGCTTCCCCCAGTCCCATATTTATCGCAATCTTCTCCAGCCTGGGAACTGCCATAGGATTGGTGTATTTGAACTCCTTCATAAGCTGAGGGATAATCTCTTTTTTATATTTTTCCTTAACTCGAGTAGCCATCTCTTTTTTTATCCCTCACATGCTTCTGTTTACAGTTTGTCTAAAATCCCCTTGCACTTTTTGCAGATACGCACTTTCTTTCCATCTTCTAATCGGGTTAAGCTGATGCGGGTCGGCTCTCCACACTCGCGGCAGATTATTTTCAGGTTGGAGACATGAATGGGGGCTTCCCTTTCCAGAAGTCCACCCTTTATGTTCTTGCTCGGATTGGCGCGGGTGTGCTTCATAATAAAGTTGATTCTCTCCACTATGGCTTTGGAATCCTGAGGGAAGACCCGCAGTACCCTCCCCTTCTTCCCCTTGTCCTTGCCGGTAATGACCAGAACATTGTCATCCTTTTTGAGAAATTCGCTCTTCCTCATCGAAGCTTCTACCTCCTCACCAAAGGCTACAAAACCTCGGGAGCCAGGGATATTATTTTGGTGAAGTTCTTCTCCCTGAGCTCCCGGGCAACTGGACCGAAGACCCGGGTGCCGATTGGCTCCTTTAGGTGGTTTATCAGCACGGCTGCGTTCTGGTCGAACTTTATATAGGAACCATCCTTGCGATGGAGCTGCTTGGTGGTGCGTACTATGACCGCTCTAACTACATCCCCCTTGTGAACACTACCTTCGGGGGCCGCCTCTTTGACCGAGGCGGTGATTACATCGCCGATGCTGGCATAGCGCCCCACATCCCCCCCCAGGGGCCTGATGCAACTTATCTTCTTGGCACCCGAGTTGTCAGCTACCACCAGCATGGTTCGCATCTGTATCATGGCTCCTCTTCACTCCTTTCCACAACTTCCTTCACCCGCCATTGCTTCCTCCGGCTCAGGGGACGGGACTCGATTATGACCACCTTATCTCCCATCTTACAGCTATTAGTCTCGTCGTGGGCTAATAGCTTGGTTCGCCGCCGGACAAACTTGTGATAAAGGGGGTGCTTCTCCAGCCGCTCCACCTGCACCACCACGCTTTTATCCATCTTATCGGAGACCACAGTCCCCTTCAGCATCAGTCGGCGTCTAACTATTTCCTCCATTGTTTTTCTACCTTACTCTGGAGGGCTCTCCTCCTTGTTCACTTTTTTGGGCTGGGAATCTTCCCTTTCTGGGATAGCTCCCTATCTCGCAATATGGTCTTTATCCGGGCAATATCCCTGCGGATGTTTCTAAGGGATAGCGGGTTATCCAGCTGACCGGTGGCATGCTGGAAGCGAGGTCTGAAGAGCTGCTCCACCAGGTCGCGTTCCCGCCGGACTAACTCCTCATCGGTGAACTCCCTCAGCTTGCTCGGTTTCATTCTTTTCTCTCCTGGAGACCGACTCTGACCACAAAACGGGTGCGTATGGGCAGCTTATGGGAGGCTAACCTCATTGCCTCGCGGGCTAAGCTCTTTTCAACCCCTTCCATTTCGTAGAGAATTTTGCCTGGTTTCACTATGGCTACCCACCCTTCAGGGGCTCCCTTTCCCTTACCCATGCGGGTTTCTGCCGGTTTTTTGGTAGTTGGTCGGTCGGGAAAGATCCGTATCCAGATCTTCCCTCCACGCTTTATGCAGCGGGTCATAGCTATTCTGGCAGCCTCAATCTGCTTGTTGGTAAGCCGCCCACCCTCTTCTGCCTTAAGCCCGTAGTCGCCGAAGCAGACGGTAGAACCTCGCACTGCCTTCCCTCTGATGCTGGCCAGGTGCTGTTTTCTGTGTTTGACCTTTTTCGGCATTAGCATTGTCGATTACCTTCCTGACTTTCCTCCTTACACTAGCTCGCTCACTTCTTCTTTCTTGCCTACCACGAGAACCTCTCCATGATAAATCCATACTTTAACCCCCACTACTCCATAGGTGGTCTTTGCCTCGGCGATGCCAAAGTCAACATCAGCCCTGAGGGTCTGCAGGGGAAGCCTCCCGCTGATATACCACTCGGAGCGGGCTATCTCGGCACCGTTTAACCTGCCGGAGCACTTAACCTTAATCCCCTGGGCACCGAAATGGATGGCAGATTCCACTGCTTTTCTCATCGCCCGGCGAAAGGCGATCCTCCGCTCCAGTTGAAGGGCGACAGATTCAGCCACCAACTGGGAGTCGATCTCGGGACGATTGATCTCCTCAATGTTTATAAATACATCCCTGTTGGTCTCCCTCTCAATCTCCGCTTTCAGGCGGTCCACCTCAGCCCCTTTCCGCCCTATTATAATGCCAGGGCGGGAGGTCAAAATATTTATCTTTAGCTTGTTAGCTGCTCTCTCAATCTCAATTGTTGACACACCGGCATGTGCAAACCTCTTCTTCAACTTCCTCTTTATCTGTAAATCTTCGTGGAGCCACTCGCGATAGCTCTTAGACGCAAACCATCGGGAGTTCCATGTCTTGGAATAACCCAACCTGAAGCCCTTAGGGTGAACCTTCTGACCCAACTTTATACCTCCCTCAAATCTTCTCTCTACCCTTCTCTTTCGGAGAGAAATATAGCTATATGACTCGTCCGTTTTAATATCCTGAAAGCCCTCCCCATAGCTCGGGGGCGGATCCTCTTCATAGAAGGACCCTGATTGACATAAGCCTTACTGATGTAAAGCTTATCCACATCTACCTTCTCTTCCTTGAGATTGGCGTTAGCTATGGCGGAACGAAGAACCTTATCCACCTCAAGGGCAGCCCCCTTGGGGCAAAACCGCAAGAAGGAGAGGGCACCTGCTACATCCTTCCCTCGAATCTGGTTTATGACCAACCTCGCCTTTCTCGGGGATACTCTGATATATCTCCCAATGGCTCTGGAAACCATGTCAGCTCTTCACCCCCTCAGCGCATCCGGGTTTTGCCGGCCTTAGTAGGATGACCCCTGAAGGTGCGAGTAGGAGCGAATTCTCCCAGCTTATGCCCCACCATATTTTCGGTAACATATACCGGGAGGAACTTCCTCCCGTTATGCACGGCGATAGTATGACCCACAGCTTCGGGGATTATGGTTGACCTCCGAGACCAAGTCTTGATGACCTTTTTCTCGAACTTTTTGTTCAATTCTTCAATCTTCTTCAGGAGCGAAAGCTCCACATAAACACCCTTCTTGAGCGACCGCGCCATATCTTCCCTTTTCCCTTACATTAGTTGAAAGCTATCTAACCTTTTCTTGATTTGATGATATACTTGGAAGACCTCTTGTTCCTTCTTGTTTTATATCCTTTGGTCGGTTTTCCCCAAGGTGTAACAGGATGCCGACCACCCGAGCTCTTCCCTTCTCCGCCACCCAGGGGATGGTCCACCGGGTTCATAGCCACCCCACGGGTGTGAGGTTTTCTCCCCAACCAGCGCTTTCTCCCCGCCTTACCCAAGGAGATGTTCTCGTGCTCTATGTTACCCACCTGACCAATGGTGGCAGAGCAGTGGAGATGTATCATCCTAACCTCGTTGGAAGGGAGTTTCACCTGAGCATAATCCCCCTCCTTGGCTAATAGTTGGGCGTAAGTGCCGGCGCTTCTTGCCAGTTGTCCCCCCTTCCCTTTTTTGAGCTCGATATTGTGAATGAGAGTGCCCAGAGGGATTCGCTTAAGGGGGAGAAAGTTCCCTGTTGCTATATCAGCCTGGGGGCCAGACATAATCTGGCTCCCCACTTTAAGCCCATGGGGGGCGATAATATATCGCTTCTCTCCATCGGCATAGCAAAGCAGAGCAATATTAGCAGAGCGGTTGGGGTCGTATTCGATAGAGACGACCTTCGCTGGGATGTTCACCTTGTCCCGTCGGAAGTCGATCACCCGGTAGCGCCGCTTATGCCCCTTACCTCGATGCCATATAGTAATTTCCCCTCTTTTATTTCTCCCGCTTATCCTCTTCTTCTTCTGCAAGAGGGGCTTATATGGCTTGGTAGCGGCAATCTCGCTGAAGTCGGAGATGGTCTGAAACCTCCGACCGGACGAGGTCGGCTTGTATTTCACTATACCCATAAACAGACGCTCCTGCTAATTAGCCACCTTCAAAGTATTCGACCCTTTTCTCCCCTTTTTTCAGGGTGACATAGGCTTTCTTCCATCCGGATCGCTTTCCCTCAAACCTCCCCAACCTCTTCGGCTTAGGCTTGACATTGATGATGTTGACCTTATCCACCTTGACCTTGAATATAGACTCCACTGCCCGCTTGATATCTATTTTGGTTGCCCGGGGATCCACCTGGAAGCAGAGCAGGTTTTTCTCCTCCTTCAGGGCGGTGCTCTTCTCGGTGATTATCGGCTTTATGATGGTGCTGTATTCGTCTCTCACTCTCCCCAGACCTCCTTCAGCTCTTCTATCGCTCCTTTGGAGAAGAGCAGGGTGTCGTATTTCATTATATCATAAACATTTAACCGCCTATTCTCGGTCACCTTGACCTGGGGGATATTGCCGGCTGATAGCTTCAGATTCCGATTCTCATGTGAATCGATAATGAGCACTGAGCTCTCCAACCCCAGCTTCTCTATTACCTGTATTAACTCCCTGGTTTTGGGCTGTTCCAGCTTCAGCTCGTTCACTACCAGAACCTTCCCCTCCTTGTATTTCTGGGATAAAGCCGATTTCAGAGCCCCCTTGATTATCTTTTTCGGCAGTCGGTAGCTGTAATCTCTCGGCTTGGGTCCGAAAGCTATCCCCCCACCCTTCCAGATGGGCGACCTGATGCTCCCCGCCCGGGCTCTGCCAGTCCCTTTCTGTCTCCATGGCTTCCTACCACCACCCCTGACCTCACCCCGGGTTTTGGTGGAGGCGCTTCCTCTCCTCTGGCAAGCCTGGTAGTGCTTGACTGCTTCGTAGAGGAGGTTTGGGTTCACCGGGGCAGCAAAAACTGTATCCAGCAGCTCCACCTCACCCACCTTTCGGTTCTTCAGGTTTCTTACCTCCACCACGGGCATTGACTACTCCCTCTTCTTTGCTTTACCATCTGATAAAAGACGCCTGATCAACAGATACCCCCCCTTTGGACCTGGGATAGCCCCTTTTACAATTAAAAGGTCTTTATCCTCTTCTATATTCATTATTTCCAGATTCTTAACCGTAACCCGCTGGCCCCCCATTCTCCCTGGGAGGCGAGTGCCCTTGAAGACCCGCGAGGGGAAAGCAGATGCACCGATAGAGCCCGGAGCCCTGTGGAACATAGAGCCACGGGTCGCCTTACCACCTCGGAAGCCCCATCTCTTGACTACCCCGGCGAAGCCACGCCCCTTGCTGGTGCCTGTGATATGAACCCTCTTTACATCAGAAAGTAGGTCCACGGTCACCTTATCCCCCAGGGCGGGGGGGTTCTCCGAGGATAGCAGTTTGAACTCCTTGATCATGCGAACAAGGGGGGCAGAAACTTTCTTCAGGTGTCCTAGAAGAGGCTTGCTCAGCCTCTTCTCCTTGACCTTATCCTCGATCAGACCAAGCTGTACCGCCTCGTAGCCATCCTTCTCCTTGGTTTTAATCTGCAGAACTACACAGGGACCAGCTTTGATCACGGTGACCGGCGCCACCTCCCCCTTGGTGGAGAACAGCTGAGTCATCCCTATTTTCTTGCCTATCAGACCCTCAATCACTTTTTACTCTCACTTCTGATATTTACACATCATTGCTGGGGTTTAATACTCCTTTCCGATGACCTTGATTTCCACATCTACCCCTGCTGGCAGGTCGAGTTTCATCAACTCGTCTACAGTCTGAGGATTCGGCTCCAGGATGTCCATCATCCTCTTATGGGTTCTGATCTCAAACTCCTCTCTCGATTTTTTGTGCACATGAGGTGAACGGAGCACACAGAATTTGTTTTTCACTGTGGGGAGGGGTATGGGACCCGCCACTCGCGCTCCGGTCTTCTTAACAGTCTTGACTATCTCAACGGTAGACAGGTCAAGTAATCTATGGTCGTAAGCCCTGAGCAGGATCCTTATCCTTTCCTCTTTCATAACTAATCATCCCCCGGACATAAGCCTATTTCTCTATATAATATAGTCCTCTCGGCAAGGTCAAAAATCATTAGAAGCCAACCCCCTCCCTGCGTGTCAATAAAACCCTTGGAAAGCATCACTTATAACCCCCTAATACGGGATACAATCGCTTGAGAGATATGTCGTGGGGTCTCCTGGTAGAAGAGAAATTCCATAGAGTAATTGGCTCTCCCCTGACTGAGTGAGCGTAAATCTGTGGCATAGCCGAACATCTCAGGCAGAGGGGCAATCGCATTGATCACCTGGGTTCCATCCCGCACCTCAATCTGCTCTATTTTAGCCCGTCGGGCATTCAGGTCGTTTAAGACCTCCCCTAAATGTTCCTTGGGAACAACCACCTCTAATTTCATAATCGGCTCCATAAGAACCGGTCTGGCTTTCTTAGCTGCCTCTTTAAAAGCCAAAGAAGCGGCAATTTTGAAAGCTATCTCCGAGGAGTCCACCGGGTGATAGGAGCCGTCAAGAAGGATGACTTTAATCCCCTCCATCTCGTAACCTGCCAGAATTCCGTAAGACATAGCCTCCTGGATGCCGTTTTTTATCGGCCCGATGAACTCCTTGGGAATGGTATTTCCGGAAGCCTTACTGCTAAATTCAAATCCCTTCTTTGAGGAGAGAGGTTCAATCCTTATCTTTACATGCCCGTATTGTCCCCGACCTCCGGTCTGCTTTATATATTTCCCTTCTCCTTCTGCTGGAACCTTAACGGTTTCCTTGTAAGCTACCTGAGGTTTGCCCACCTTGACATGTACACCGAATTCCCTCACCAGGCGCTCCATAATTATATCCAGATGAAGCTCCCCCATCCCTGAGATTATCCTCTGCCCAGTCTCCGGATCAATGTGGACTTTGAAGGTAGGGTCCTCGTCCATCAGCCTGTTTAAAGCCTGTCCCAACTTATCCTGGTCGGCTTTGGTCTTCGGCTCTATGGCAGCCGATATGACCGGTGGGGGGAATTGCATCGATTCCAGAACAATGGGGGCGTTCTTATTGCAGATGGTGTCCCCGGTGTTTATCTTCTTCAACCCGACTACTGCTGCTATATCCCCGGCATAGACATCCTTGATGTCCTCCCGTTTATTGGCGTGCATCTTGAGCAGACGATTAATTCTCTTGTGAGATAAGCTTTTACTATTAAGAACAGAAGAGCCCACCTGCAAGGAGCCCGAATAAACCCTTATGAAAGCAAGTTGCCCCACGTAGGAATCGCTAATTATCTTGAATACCAGAGCGGCAAAGGGGGCATCATCAGAAGGAGGACGGCTCTCAATCCTTCTTCCATTGAGGGAGACCCCTCTGATGGGGGGCATATCAACCGGAGAGGGGAGAAAATCAATCACCGCATCCAGAAGAGGCTGTACCCCTCTATTCCTAAAGGCAGCCCCGCACAGCACAGGGACCAAGGAGCCCCGAATAGTAGCCTGGCGAAGGACCCTCTTTATCTCCAGGGAGGTGATTTCATCGCCTTTAATATATTTCTCCAGTAGCTGCTCATCATGCTCGGCTACGGCTTCGATCAGTTTAGAGCGGTATCTTTCGAGCTCGGGGATATACTCCGGCGGCGGCTCGCTAATAATATATTGGGCTCCCAAGCTCTCGTTCTCAAAGGTGATAGCCTTTCTGGCAATCAGGTCGATAACCCCAATGAAGCTTTCCTCCTTTCCCAGAGGAATCTGGATGGGCACAGGGTTAGTTCCTAATCTCTCTCTGATCATAGTGATGACGCGGGGAAAATTTGCCCCTACGCGGTCCATCTTGTTTACAAAGGCTATTCTGGGAACCAGGTAGCGGTCTGCCTGACGCCACACCGTCTCTGACTGGGATTCCACCCCTCCCACCGCACAAAAGATGATTATCGCTCCATCGAGCACCCGCATAGAGCGCTCCACTTCGGCAGTGAAATCGACATGCCCGGGGGTATCTATGATATTAATCCGATGCCCCGCCCATAAGCAGGTGGTTGCGGCCGAGGTTATGGTGATTCCCCTCTCCTGCTCCTGCTCCATCCAGTCCATGGTTGCAGTGCCTTCGTCAACTTCTCCTGGTCGGTGCACTATCCCGGTGTAGTAGAGAATGCGCTCCGTGGTAGTGGTCTTGCCGGCGTCTATATGCGCCATCAGACCGATATTCCTTATTTTTTCCAGCGGAAATAATCTAGGCAACGCAACTCCTCGCTTCCTTGTAATCTGTTGCATAACAAGGGGTTACAAAATTCCTCACCATCTATAGTGGGCGAAGGCCTTGTTGGCTTCGGCCATACGATGTGTATCTTCTCTCTTTTTAATTGCTTCGCCCCGATCTCTGGCGGCATCGAGCAACTCGGCAGCTAATCTCTCCTGCATGGTCCGATCCTTACGCTTACGGGTGTAGGTCAATATCCACCGGATGCTAAGTGAGCTCCTCCGCCTGGTTCTGACCTCCACGGGAACTTGATAAGTAGAACCACCCACCCTTCTGGCTTTCACCTCCAGCACCGGCTTGACATTCTCATAGGCTTGCTGGAGTATCTTCATGGGGTCATCCTTTGTTCTCTGCTCAATTATCTTCATCGCATCGTATAATATCCTCTGGGCAAGACTCTTTTCCCCCTTTTTCATCAAGGAGTTGATAAACCTGGAGACCAGAGTGCTGTGGTAAACAGGGTCTGGCTCTACCTCTCGGGGAATAACCGTCTTTCTTCTGGGCATAGTTTTTATTCCCTTTAAACCCGTTAGGCTTTTATGTCTTAGGGGCCTCTACCTGGGTTCTCTTGGAGCCATATTTAGAGCGTCCCTGCTTCCTGTCTTCCACCCCCATGGAGTCCAGAGTTCCCCGTATCACATGGTAGCGGACCCCGGGCAGGTCCTTAACCCTCCCTCCCCTTATTAACACTATAGAGTGCTCCTGCAGATTATGACCGATGCCGGGGATATAGGTAGTGACCTCTATCCCATTGGTCAAGCGTACCCGGGCTACCTTCCTCAGCGCCGAATTGGGCTTCTTGGGGGTGGTGGTATAAACCCGAACACATACCCCTCTTTTATGCGGGGAGCCTTGCAAAGCAGGGCTTTTGGTTTTAACCTTGACCTTCGCTCTCCCCTTTCTTACCAGTTGGCTAATCGTAGGCACCTTTTTTCACCCTTTTTTATAATGGAAAAAGGAGAAAATGCTAACCCTTCAGCGAAGGATTACTTTTTCCCCCTCTTCCCTCTTCGTCAAAAATAGATAATATATCAGCAACCAATAACAGATGTCAAGCAAAATATTAAATCCTCTACTTAATCTCCTCGGCTAAGGGGACCTCCTTCTTTTCCACCTTCTTCTCCTTCTCTGCTTCTACCAGCTTTATGTCGCGATAAGTGGCAAATCCGGTCCCCGCCGGGATCAGCCGACCTATTATAACATTCTCCTTCAACCCTTGCAGAGTATCCACCTTACCGCTGATGCTGGCTTCGGTAAGCACGCGGGTGGTCTCTTGGAAAGAGGCAGCGGATATGAAGCTGTCGGTGCTCAAAGATGCTTTGGTGATTCCTAACAGCAGCGGTCTTCCAGTAGCTGGATTCCCCCCACTCTTTATCATCTTCTCATTCTCCTCCTGGAACCTGAACTTGTCCACCTGTTCGCTCACCAGGAAATCGGTATCGCCCACCTTCTCCACCTCAACCCATCTCATCATCTGGCGGATGATGATCTCTATATGCTTATCGTTGATATTGACCCCCTGCAGCCGATATACCTCCTGAATCTCGTTGACCAGATAGTCCTGCAAGGCGCTCTCACCCAGGACATTAAGGATGTCGTGGGGATTTATGGGTCCATCAATAAGAGGTTCCCCCGCTTTGACCCTGTCATTCTCCCGCACATTGATGTGCACCCCCTTGGGAAGAGAGTACTCCTTTTTATCACCGTTCTCGTTGATCACATATATCTTGCGCTGCCCCTTCTTTATCTCCCCATACTTGACTACTCCATCGATCTCGGTGATGACGGCTGGCTCTTTGGGTCTTCTTGCCTCAAAGAGCTCCACCACTCGGGGCAGACCACCGGTTATATCTTTGGTTTTGGTGGTCTCCCGGGGTATCTTGGACAGCACGTCGCCAGGATAAACCACATCTCCTCCCCTCACCATCAGGTGAGCCCTGGAGGGAAGGAGATAGCTCTTCTCCTCAGCTGTTTGAGCGTCTTTTATAAGAATGCGGGGTTGCTTCTTCTCGTCAGGCGAATCAGTGATCACCTGGGCAGCCAAGCCGGTTATCTCATCGACCTCCTCCTGCAAGGTCTCCCCTTCTATTACATCTTTGAAAGAGACCATACCCCCAAACTCAGTGAGTATGGAGAAAGTGTAAGGGTCCCACTCCACCAGGGTAACCCCTGGCTTCACCTCTTGACCCTGGTCCACCTTGAGCTTTGCTCCGTAGACAATGCTGTAGCGCTCCCTATCCCTCCCTTGTTTGTCCTGGATTATAATAGAGCCGTTTCGGTTCATAGCCACCAGGTAGCCCTCTTTGTTCCTTACGGTAACTAAATTGGAAAACTTGACGGTTCCTTCACTTTTTGCCTCCAGCCGCGATTGCTCTGCCACCCGACTTGCCGCCCCTCCGATGTGGAAGGTTCTCATAGTAAGCTGAGTGCCCGGCTCCCCGATGGACTGAGCTGCTATAATCCCCACTGCCTCTCCTAATTCCACCTGCCTCCCGCTCGATAGGTCTCTCCCATAGCATTTGGCACAGACTCCTCTTTTAGCCTCGCAGGTCAGCATAGAGCGGATTTTCAGCTTTTCGATACCGGCATTCAATATCTTCTGCACATACTCTTCAGTGATTTCTTTGTCTTTCTCCAGAATTAGCTTTCCGGTAAAGGGGTCTTTGATATCCTCCAGGGTTACCTTTCCCAAGATGCGGTCTTTCAAGGGCTCGATTATCTCGCCTCCTACCACAATGGCACTCACAGTAATTCCAGAAACGGTATGACAGTCCGATTCGAAGATAACCACATCTTGGGCTACATCCACCAGGCGGCGGGTGAGATACCCCGAATCGGCGGTCTTCAGAGCGGTATCAGCCAGCCCCTTCCTCGCTCCATGGGTGGAGATAAAATATTGCAGCACAGTCAACCCTTCTCGGAAATTGGAGGTGATGGGGGTTTCGATTATCTCCCCGGAGGGTTTAGCCATCAACCCCCTCATCCCTGCCAACTGGCGTATCTGTAAGGCAGTACCCCGGGCGCCGGAATCAGCCATAATGTAAATGGGATTGAATTCGAGAGAGTCCTGGTTTATTTTCTCCATCTCGCTAAACATAGCATCGGAAACCCTCTCGGTAACATCCGACCATATGGCAATAATTTTGTTATAGCGCTCCCGGTTGGTAATAGCCCCCTGTCGGTACTGCTTTTCCACTGCGATGACCTCTTCTCGGGCTCTCCTCACCAGAGCTTCCTTCTCCTTGGGGATAATCATATCGTCCATTCCGATGGAGATACCAGCTTTGGTTGCGTAAAGGAAGCCGAGGTCCTTTATTCTATCCAGCATATCCACTGTCTTTTCCTTGCCAAGTTTCAAGTAGCAAAAGCTTACCAGCTGCATAAGACCTTGCTTCTTCAGCAGCCCGTTAATAAAGGGTATACTCTGGGGCAAGGCATCGTTGAAGATAACCCTTCCCACCGAGGTCTTTATGACCTGGTTCTCCAGGCGCTGGATCTCGGTGTTGAGGACATCCTGAGGGTCGTAGGCGGTGGTGAGGTCGATGATTTCATCGGAATACATAAGCATGATGGGGGTGTTGGTCTCTACCTCTCCAGCCTCCAGAGCAAGCAATACCTCCTCCATCGAGCTGAATACCCTCCCCTCCCCTCTGGTGCTGGGTTTGGCTTTAGTGAGATAATAGACCCCTAAAACAATGTCCTGGCTCGCTATAGTGATCGGCTGACCATTGGCGGGGGAGAGGAGGTTGACAGCGGAGAGCATCAGCTCCGAAGCTTCGATCTGGGAGATGGGGGAGAGGGGGATGTGAACCGCCATCTGGTCTCCATCGAAGTCGGCATTGAAGGCGATGCATACGAGCGGGTGGATCTTGATGGCTTTCCCCTCCACCAGAACCGGCTGAAAAGCCTGAATCCCCAGGCGGTGCAGGGTAGGAGCCCGATTCAGCAGAACCGGATGCTCCCGGATGACTTCTTCCAGACAGTCCCAGACCTCCGTCTTCTCTTGCTCTACCATTTCCTTGGCAGCCTTAACAGTGGAAACCAGACCCGCCTGCTCCAGCTTGTTATATACGAAGGGCTTGAACAGTTCCAGAGCCATTTTCTTGGGGAGTCCGCATTGCTTGAGCTTCAGCTCAGGACCTATCACAATGACCGATCGACCGGAGTAATCGACCCTCTTGCCCAGCAGGTTCTGCCGGAACCTCCCCTGCTTTCCCTTGAGGGCGTCGCTCAGAGACTTGAGGGGCCGATTGTTGGCACCCCGCAGGATCCGACCTCGTCTCCCATTGTCAAACAGGGCATCGACGGCCTCCTGGAGCATCCGCTTCTCATTGCGAATGATAACCTCGGGGGCTTTTAGCTCTATCAGCTTCTTCAACCTGTTGTTGCGATTTATCACCCGTCGGTAGAGGTCGTTGAGGTCTGAGGTAGCAAACCTCCCCCCATCGAGAGGAACCAGTGGTCTCAGTTCCGGGGGAATAACAGGTATCACTTGCAGAATCATCCATTTCGGCTTATTCCCCGACCGGCGGAAAGCCTCCACCACCTTCAATCTCTTGGCATACTTCAGCCTCTTTTGAGCCGAGTTGGATGTCTTCATCTTTTGGCGGAGCATTTTGGCAAGCTCGTTTACATCGATCCGCTTCAGCAGCTCCATTATGGCTTCAGCTCCCATCTTGGCAACAAAGCGACCCTCATATTTCTCCTTATGCTCCCGGCATTTGGCTTCCGAAAGGATATCCTTCTCCTTGAGGGGGGTGTCCCCCGGGTCGATAACTACATAGGCTTCGAAGTAGAGTATCCTCTCCAACTGACGAATAGGGATGTCCAATAGCTGCCCGATGCGGCTGGGCACCCCTTTGAAGAACCAGACATGGGAAACCGGTGCTGCCAGCTCTATATGACCCATTCGCTCACGCCTGACCTTGGACTGGGTCACCTCCACACTACACTTATCGCAGACCACACCCCGGTGTTTCATCCGCTTGTATTTGCCACACAGACACTCCCAATCGTTGACCGGACCGAAAATCTTGGCACAAAACAAGCCATCCCTCTCTGGCTTGAATGTGCGATAGTTTATAGTCTCCGGCTTGGTCACCTCTCCATGAGACCACGAACGAATCTGCTCGGGAGAGGCTAAGCTAATCCGGATACTATTGAAATCTCTAATTATGTTAGTCTTGGAAGATGTCTCAAAAGGTCCGTTCAAGGTTCTCCTCCTATATTTGTAAATAGCTCACCTTGGAAAAAAGAGGCTACCTTTGCTAATTGGTTTTTCCCCCTTTATGAGGCTTTGTGTTCATATTGACGAACATAAGGTAATTCTATTTTTTCTCCTTTAAAAGCTCCACATTCAGACATAGGCTTTGCAGCTCTCGCACCAGCACATTAAAGGATTCGGGTATCCCCGGCTCCATGGCACATTCCCCCTTGACTATTGCCTCGTAGATCTTCGACCGTCCGTAAACATCGTCCGACTTGACGGTCAACAGCTCCTGAAGGGTATAGGCGGCACCATAGGCCTCCAGAGCCCACACCTCCATCTCGCCGAGCCTCTGTCCTCCGAACTGAGCCTTCCCCCCCAGGGGTTGCTGGGTTATCAGGGAGTATGGACCAATGGAGCGGGCGTGAATCTTATCATCGACCATATGGGATAGCTTCATCATATAGATGTAACCAATGGTCACCAGCTGCTCAAAGGGCTCTCCGGTTAACCCATCGTATAGCCTCAGCTTTCCTGACTGGGGAAGTTTAGCCTCGTCGAGGAGCTTTTTGATATCCTCCTCGGTAGCCCCATCGAACACCGGGGAAGCAAAGCGGAGCCCCAGAACCTTGGCAGCCCACCCCAGGTGGGTTTCCAGTATCTGCCCCACATTCATCCTCGAAGGGACACCCAGGGGATTAAGCACGATATCCACCGGGGTACCATCGGGAAGGTAAGGCATATCCTCCTCAGGGAGGATTCGCGAAATAACCCCCTTGTTTCCGTGCCGGCCCGCTACCTTATCCCCCACCTGCAGCTTCCTCTTCATAGCCACATAGACCTTTACCAGCTTGATGACCCCGGGGGCCAACTCATCCCCTCGTTGCAACTGCTCTGCCCTCTCTTCGAAGGACTCCCTCAAAGCCTCTATCTGCCGCTCAGCACGCTGGTTGAGCTGGTCGAGCTTTGACAGGAGTTGCTTCCTTACTTTAATAAGACGGAGTGCCTCCAAGGGGAGTTCCGCCAGCTTTTCTGGGGTGAGCTTGGTCCCTTTGGTCAGAAGCACCTTCTCTGTGCTGGGGTCAACCAGAGAAGCGGTCAGCGTTGCATTGGCTACCATCTGGATGATGGATTGATCCCTCTCGGTATTGACAATCCTTATCTCATCGTTTAAGGTCTTCTCCATGCTGGAGACCATCATCTGCTCGATCTGCCTCGATCTCTGATCCTTCTCCACTCCTTTTCGGGAGAAGATCTTCACATCGACCACTATCCCCTCAACCCCTGGGGGACTGATCAGGGAGGCATCTCGCCATTCGCCAGCCTCTTCACCGAAGATAGCCCTCAGCAGCTTCTCCTCGGGGGTCAGCTGGGTCTCCCCTTTAGGGGTGACCTTGCCCAGTAGAATATCCCCCGGCTTGATATAGGAGCCGATCTTGATTATCCCGCAATCGTCCAGCTTCTCCAGAAACTCCTCGCTCACATTAGGGATATCTCTGGTTATCTCCTCGGGACCGAGCTTGGTATCCCGGGCTTCGATCTCAAACTCCTCAATATGAATGGAGGTATACAGGTCTTCTTTTACCAGGCGCTCACTCACTAAGATAGCGTCTTCAAAGTTATAGCCCCGCCAAGGCATAAAGGCTACCAGGATGTTCCGACCCAGGGCTAATTCCCCATGGTCGGTGGAGGGACCATCTGCGATGACTTGCCCTTTGGTTACATAGTCCCCCTCCTTGACGATGGGGCGCTGATTGGTGCAGGTATTCTGGTTTGACCGCCTGAACTTAACCAGATGATATACGTCGGCTCTTACCTCCTCTTCCTCACCCGAAGAGCCACCCTCTGGGGAGACCCTGATTATAATGCGCTGGGAGTCGACACTGTCAACCACCCCGCTTCTCCTGCAAATGACCACCGCTCCAGAATCCCTGGCGGTCACTTCCTCTATCCCCGTCCCCACCAGTGGGGCTTCGGGGGTAAGGAGAGGCACTGCCTGCCTCTGCATATTGGACCCCATCAGGGCCCGGTTAGCATCGTCATGCTCCAGGAAGGGAATAAGAGAGGCAGCCACACTGACCAGCTGCTTGGGAGAGACATCGATGAAGTCGACCTCCCCAGGGGAAGCCATAATGAAGTCCCCACCCCGGCGGGCGGTGACTCTTTTAGCTATGATTCTGTTCTTTTCATCCAAAGGGGTATTCGCCTGGGCTATGATGTACCTGCCCTTCCCATCATCCTTCTCCTTGTCTTCTTCCCAAGCGGATAGATAGAAGACATAGGGTTTCGCTGTAGCCCCCCTCTTCTTCTCCTCCTTTGCCCGATTGTTGGCTTTCAGCAACTGACTTTCCTCAACTATGGCACCGGGGCTGAGATCGGTATTCCCTGGTTCGACGATCTTATAATGATTCAGTACCTTGCCATCTTTTACTTTCCGATAAGGGCTCTCAATAAAGCCGAACTCATTGATCCTCGCATAGCAGCTCAGGGAGGCTATCAGCCCGATGTTGGGTCCCTCGGGCGTCTCTATGGGGCATATCCTCCCGTAATGGGTGGGGTGGACATCCCGCACCTCGAAGCCCGCCCTCTCACGGCTCAGTCCTCCTGGACCAAGGGCGCTTAGCCTGCGTTTATGGGTGATCTCGGATAGGGGGTTGGTCTGGTCCATAAACTGGGAGAGCTGACTACTGCCGAAGAACTCTTTGACAGCCGCTAACACAGGCTTGGCATTGATCAAGTCGTGGGGCATAGCGGTAGCAATCTCCTGAAAACTGCTCATCTTCTCCTTGACAGCCCTCTCCATGCGGATCAAGCCAATGCGGAACTGGTTTTCCAGCAGCTCCCCCACCGACCTCACCCGTCGATTCCCCAGATGGTCGATATCATCCACCGATACAGTGGGGAGGTTTCTCTTCAGTTTGAGCAGGTATTTTATAACCTCTACGTGATCCTCCACCCTTAGCAGCCTCTCCTCTAAAGAGGTATTTAATCCCAGCTTGGTGTTTAGCTTGAGCCTTCCCACCGGGGAGAAGTCGTAGCGGTGAGGGTTGTTGAACATAGCTTTAAACAGGTTCTGAGCACTCTCGGTGGTAGGGGGGTCTCCAGGACGGAGCCTCTTGTAAATCTCTATCAAAGCATCGATCTGGGTCTTTATAGAAGAATGGTCCCTTTTGTGCTTTCGCAAGGTATTAGAGATGGTTGCCCCGATCTCCTCCTTCTCCGGATAGAAGACCTCAAAGGTCTCCACCTGGTGCTCAATCAGCTCATCCATTCGAGGGCTGACCTCCTCATTAAGCTCTAAGAAGACCTCCCCTGTCTCTTTATCAACCACATCGGCTAATGAGCAATGACCCCTTAGTTCATCGGAAGGGATACAAAATTCCTCGATGCCCAATCTCTTCAGTTCTTCATAGACACTCCGGCTCAACCTCTTGCCAGCGGCGATCACTGTCTGGTGTGTATGTGGGTCTATTATCTTCTTTTTTACTTTAAGCCCGATTCCCTCCTTGCACACGGGGTAGTATATCTCCCCATCTCTTATACGGAGTGTTATGGGTGGGTAGAAGACCCGTAATAGCTCCTTGTCGGTGCTCGAACCGAGCGCCTTGAGGAATATGCTGGCGAGGAATTTCCGCTTTCTATCCACCCTTACATATAGATGGTCTTTAGCATCGTATTCGTATTCCACCCAGGAGCCGCGGTAGGGAATTATTTGGGCGTAATGCAAGATATTGCTATCGTCCAGGTGGAAAAAGACCCCAGGGGAGCGATGCAATTGGCTTACTACCACCCTTTCGGTACCATTTATTATGAAGGTCCCGTTTTCGGTCATCAGAGGGATCTCACCGAAGTATACCTCTTGTTCTTTTATGTCGCGAACGCTCTTGTTTCCTGTCTGGGGGTCTTTTTCCCAGCCGACCAGCCGAATGGTTACCTTGAGGGGTACAGCATAGGTCATACCCCGCTCCTGGCACTCTCGCACATTGTATTTGATCTGCAACCTGACCCTCTTCCCGCAGGAAGGGCAACGCCGGGGCTGCTGTCTGTTAGTGGTTCCACAGTAGGGGCAGACCAGTATTTCGTCTCTCTCCAAGACAGTAGGAACAAGGCGTTCTCCACATTTACGGCAGGCGGTAATCAGCTCCTCCAGACCCTTGAGCCTCCCACAGGCACACTCCCAGTTCCCTATGGTATAGCTTACAAACTCCAGGGAGTAGGTTCTCCTGAAATCGTAGATGGAAAAGATGCTTTTAAAGACTGCCTGCAACCCGATATCCTCCCTCTTGTCTGGGGGAACCTCCATTTGCAGGAATCGCCGATAAGACTCCTTCTGTACCTCAATAAGGTTGGGCAAATCTATGGGGCTGGGAATACGGGAGAAATCGTATCTCCCCTTTCCATTGTTGTTGCTCATATATCCTTCTCCTCTAAAAGATGAAATGGAATTCTCCTTCCCTTCATCCTCCCCTAAAGGGCCTTCAGGGCATATAAATTACCCTTGCCTGGCTATTTGAGCTCCACCTGTGCTCCTACATCCACAAATTTCGCTTTTATCTCTTCGGCTTCCTTCTTGGATATCCCCTCTTTTACCGGTTTGGGAGCATTATCCACCAGGTCTTTGGCTTCTTTTAAGCCAAGATTGGTCAGCTCGCGCACCACCTTGATCACCTTTATTTTCTTGTCCCCAATAGAGGTCAACAACACATCAAAAATATCCTTCTCTTCGGGAGCCTCCCCAGCAGCTGGGGCAGCAGCGGGGGCTCCGGCGGCAACCGAGGCTACCATCGGGGCTGCCTTTATCTCAAACCTGGCTTCCAGCTCCTTAACCAGCTTGGCTAGCTCCATCACCGACATCTGCTCAATGTACTTTATCACTTCTTCCGGGGTCAGCTTAGCCGACTTTTGCTTGGTGGCTTTAGTGGTTTTAGTGGTTTTAGTAACTTTAGCTTCTGCCATGGCTTTATTAGTTAACCTCCATTCAAAATCTTATAGTTCTTGTTGTTAACCCTTTTGCAATCTAATCTGGTCGATCGTCCAGATAAAGTTGCTGATAGGGGCTTGAAGATAATTGAGCAAACCGCCCAGGGGGCATTTCAGGACAGAAACCAGTTTGCCGATCAAATCAAGCTTCGGTGGGAGATAGGCCAGCTCCTTCACCTCCTCTGCTGTCAGAAGTTCACCGTCTACCAGAGCCTTTTTTATCTTGATCCTCACCTGGTCAGTAGCAAATCCTATCAGCACCTTAGCCAGAACCACCGGGTCCTTCTTGGTATAGGCTACGGCAGTGGGTCCGGCGAACTCATCTTTGAGCTCCTCCAGAGGGGTATCCTCAATCGCCATCAGGGCTAAGGTGTTCTTTACCACCTTGTAATGGGAAGCGACCTCCTTCACCTTTCTTCTGAGGCTGATGGCATCCACTACTTTCAACCCTCGGAAATCAACTAAAAAGACATTGTTCAGCTCTTTAAAAGAGAGGTGTAATTGCCTGACAGCCTCCTCTTTCTGTTTTCTGTTCACTTTAAGCTCCCTTCAGGCTCTTTTCTAAGGCCAGAAGGTCTAATTTCACCCCTGGCCCTATGGTGGTGGAAATAGTAATTCCTTTCAGATACCTTCCTTTACTTGCGGGAGGTTTGGCTTTAATCACCACCTGGATAAGAGCCAGGGCATTCTCTTTGAGCTTGCCATCCTCGAAGGAGGCTTTCCCAATGGATGCGTGAACAATTCCCCCTTTTTCAACCCTGAACTCCACCTTTCCTGCTTTTATCTCGGCGATAGCCTTGCTCACCTCGAAGGTTACCGTGCCAGTCTTGGGGCTGGGCATCAGGCCCCGAGGACCCAGCAGCTTCCCCAACCGCCCCAGGCTCCTCATCATATCTGGGGTGGCTACCACCATATCGAACTCAAGCCACCCATCGCTTATTTTCTTCACCAGCTCCTCCCCTCCAACCGCATCCGCTCCGGCCTCCTCAGCCTCCTTGACCTTCTCCCCACTGGCTATAACCACTATCCTTTTGGTCTTTCCTGTCCCGTGAGGAAGAACTACACTACCTCTTACCATCTGGTCGGCATATTTGGGATTAACTCCCAAGCGCAAAGCCAGATCAACCGACTCGTCAAATCTGGCAAACCGTATCTTCTTAACCAGAGAGATAGCTTCTTCCAATTGGTAGGGTCGGTCCTCCACCTGCTCCTTCACTCTCTTCCAATTCTTGGTCAGTTTTGCCATCCCATCTTTTCCCTCGGTTTAAGGTATAATCTCTATCCCCATGCTTTTGGCGGTCCCTTCTATGATTTTAATGGCTTTCTCGAGATTATCGGCATTGAGGTCGGGCATCTTTGTTTTGGCTATCTCTTCTATCTGCTGTCGGGACACCTCCGCTACCTTTTCCTTTTTGGGCTGCTCCGAGCCCTTGGCAATGCCGGCTGCCTTCTTGAGCAGAACCGCTGCCGGGGGAGTCTTGGTAACAAAGCTATAAGTTCTATCCTCGTAGACGGTAATTACCACCGGGATGATTGTCCCCTCGTCAGCTTTGGTCTTCTCGTTGAAAGCTTTGCAAAAATTCATAATGTTTAACCCGTGCTGACCCAAGGCAGGACCAACAGGTGGGGCAGGGGTTGCTTTCCCTGCCGGAACCTGCAGCTTAATGTATGCTGCTACCTTTTTAGCCATCTCCTACCCCTTTGCTACAGCTTCTCCACCTGTAGAAAAACAAGCTCTACCGGAGTGGACCTGCCAAAGATAGACACCATAATCTTCAAGGTGTTCCGCTCCTGATTCACCTCTTCCACCTTGCCGGTGAAGTTGTTGAAGGGTCCGTCAATGATCCTGACCGTCTCCCCCTTTTTGAAATCGAACTTCGGTCTCGGCTTCTCCGAAGCAGTGGCTATCTGATCTTTTATTTTTTCAAACTCATTTTCTGTCAGAGGTGTGGGGGTCTTCCTCGAACCTACAAAACCGGTGACTTTGGGTGTCCCCCTGATAACATGCCAGACCTTATCCGACATCTCCGCTTCTACCAAGATATAGCCGGGGAAGAACTTCTTACTAGTGATTACCTTCTTTCCACCCTTCATCTCCACAATATTCTCCGTAGGGATCAGGATGTCTCCCACATTTTCCTGCAAGCCGAGAGCTTCGACTCGCATCTCAATCCCTTCTTTCACCCTTTTCTCAAAACCCGAGTAGGTATGCACCACATACCACTGCTTCGCCATCGCCTTTTACCTGCTAAAATATCTTAAAACCGAGGTCACAATTTGTTGTAAGCCTATATCTACTATGTATAAAAAGATGGCAAAGATGAAAACCGCAATCAGAACTACAATGGTGGTACCATACACCTCTTTTCGGTTTGGCCAGGTGACTCTTTTCGTCTCTGCCTTGACCTCGGACATAAAACTCTTAATCCGCTTCAGCACGAAGGCACCTCTTTTAGCTTACCAAAGTATAATATCTCCCATAAAGAGAGGGGGTTCTTTTTCCCCCTCCACATCCCTTTCTTGCTTTTTCTCATTGTATACAAATAAAAAGTGGCAGGCCAGGAGGGACTCGAACCCCCATCCACCGGATTTGGAGTCCGGCGCTCTACCAATTAGAGCTACTGGCCTTTGCCCACTATTTATCTTACTTTTTAACCCTATAATGGTCGGACTCTTAAAGCTTCCCCTTATCCGACCTCCCTCTCAAAGAACGGATATATTAAAAACCTTCTCCAGACAAAACCTTTCCACTTTCACCTTGTCTCTCTATGAGTAGTATGGGTGCGGCAAAAGCGGCAATATTTTCTGAGCTCTAACTTCTCCTTGGTCACCTTTTTGTTCTTGGTGGTGGTATAGTTTCTTCTTTTACACTCCACACATGCCAGGGTAATTACTTCTCGCATCCTCTAGCCCTCCGCCTGTCCCATCTTCAGAATGGTAACCCCTTCGAGTAGCAGAAAGGCTTCTCTGGTTCAGGGGATAAACAGCTCACTTAATGGCTTCGGTGATGGTACCTGCCCCTACGGTCTTGCCTCCTTCACGGATGGCGAACCTCAGACCCTTCTCCATGGCTATGGGGGTGATCAACTCCACCTGTAAGTTAACCCTGTCACCGGGCATCACCATCTCCACTCCTTCGGGAAGTACAACTACACCAGTTACATCGGTTGTCCGGAAGTAGAACTGCGGTCGGTATCCACTGAAGAAGGGGGTATGCCTCCCCCCCTCCTCCTTGGTCAGGATATAGACCTCCGAATTGAAGGTGGTATGTGGTGTTATGCTCTCTGGCTTGGCCACCACCATACCTCTCTCTACCTCTTTGCGCTCGGTCCCCCGGAGCAACAGTCCCACATTGTCTCCGGCTTCACCTTGGTCCAGAATCTTCCGGAACATCTCCACCCCAGTTACCACTCTCTTCCTGGTCTCCCGGATGCCCACTATCTCCACCTCATCCCCTACATTCACCAGCCCTCGCTCGATTCTGCCGGTAACCACTGTTCCTCGACCACTGATGCTAAAGATGTCCTCTATCGGCAGGAGGAAAGGCTTATCCTTTTCCCTCTGAGGTAGGGGCAAATAACTGTCAAGAGCATCCAACAACTGCATTACTGATCCGCAATGGGGACATTCCTTCTTCCCGCAGCCACACTGCCCTGCCAATAAAGCCGAGCCCCTCACCACTGGTATCTCATCTCCGGGGAACTCATACTGGTCCAGTAACTCCCTCACCTCTAATTCCACCAGCTCCAGCAACTCCTTGTCATCTACCAGGTCGACCTTGTTCATGTAGACCACAATCCTCGGCACGCCCACCTGCCTGGCTAACAGAATGTGCTCGCGGGTCTGGGGCATTGGACCATCAGCTGCACTTAGCACCAAGATCGCCCCGTCCATCTGGGCCGCTCCGGTAATCATATTCTTGATATAGTCCGCATGTCCGGGACAATCGATATGAGCGTAATGACGCTTTTCGGTCTCATATTCTACATGAGCGATAGCTATGGTTATCCCCCGGTCCTTCTCCTCTGGGGCGTTATCAATCGACTCGAAGGAGCGATATTCTATCTTGGGGTTCATATGGTGCAAACACTTAGTGATAGCTGATGTCAACACCGTCTTTCCATGGTCCACATGCCCGATGGTCCCCACATTCAGGTGCGGTTTGGTCCGCACAAATTTTTCTTTCGCCATCGAACCCTCCTTTGATGAAAAAATATTGGAGCCCACGACCGGGATTGAACCGGTGACCCCTTCCTTACCAAGGAAGTGCTCTACCCCTGAGCCACGTGGGCTGCAACCTTTACCCTTTTATATTCAAATCTGGAGCGGGAAACGGGATTCGAACCCGCGACCCTCAGCTTGGAAGGCTGATGCTCTAGCCAACTGAGCTACTCCCGCTCACCAAATGGTGGGGAGGGCAGGATTCGAACCTGCGAAGGCTGCGCCGTCAGATTTACAGTCTGATCCCTTTGACCGCTCGGGTACCTCCCCACCAGCATGATCGGCTAAATACCACCCCTTCTTTGGAGCTGGCGAGAGGATTTGAACCCCCGACCCGCTGATTACAAATCAGCTGCTCTACCAACTGAGCTACGCCAGCTTACACAAACCCTCTTTATAGCATACCTAATTAAATAATGCAACTGCTAATTTTAACTTTTATAGCATCTTATCATATATATATCACGATTTTAATATGATTTAATAGTAATTATATTATAAATTAATCTTTTTTGCAATATTTCTTTCAAAATCCTTAAATTTTAATTTAGCAATCCTGCCTACCTTTAGAAATGTGTGTTCATCATCACCCTCCACAAAATCTTCCCTGTACAAGTAGGCCTTTTACCACTTGAGGCTCAATCTGGCTTGCTGACCAAGACAACCGTGTGGGCGGCTATTGCCTCGCCTCTTCCCAGAGAACCGAGACCCTCGTTTGTGGTAGCCTTGACGCTTATCCTCCCGGGGTCAATTTTCATAACCCTGGAGAGCTTGGTCTTCATCTGCTCGATGTAAGGTGCTAACTTCGGGTGCTCAGCGATAATAACTGAGTCTATGTTTACTACGGAATATCCCCCCTCAACTATAATCTCCATTACTCTTTCTAACAGAAGGAGACTGGAGATACCCTTATACTGGGGGGAGCTGTCGGGGAAGTGATGACCGATGTCCCCTTTTCCGACGGCGCCTAACAGAGCGTCGCACAAAGAATGGGTCAGCACATCAGCATCTGAATACCCTTCCAGTCCCTTGGGGAAGGGAATGGTCACCCCACCTAACACCAGGGGACGCCCTTCTCCCATTGGGTGGAGGTCGTAGCCCATTCCCACCCGATACATCGCTAATCCCTCTCCTTGAGAATGAGTTCGGCAAATCTCACATCAGCAGCAGTGGTTATCTTTATGTTAAGGGGGGAGCCGGGGACCACTGCTACCTGAATCCCTATCCTCTCCACCAGGGAGGAGTCGTCAGTCCCATAGTAGCCATCGGCATAAGCATGCTGAAAAGCCTTCCTCATAATGGGGTAGGCGAAAGCCTGAGGGGTCTGCACCTGCCTGAGGGCTGACCTGTTGAGGGTAGCTACCACCACATCCTGGGGGGAAACTTCCTTGATGGTATCGACCGCCGGGATGGCGGCAATTGCTGCTCCTGTGAGCCGTGCCCTGTCCACCACCCGGTGGATGAGGTCAGCTTCCACCAAGGCTCTTACCGCATCGTGAACGACGACTATCTCTGTCTCCTCCCCATTAAGAGAGAGAAACCCCTGATGAACTGAATCTTGCCTCCGCTCACCTCCGGATACGAAGTGGAGGGGCTTATGGAAACCATAGGCAGCAATTCTTCTGGAAAACTCCTCCACCTTGTCAGCGGGTAACACCACCACCATCTCGTCAACCGCCGAGGCTTGCTGGAATCTCTCCAAGGTATGGATAATAACGGGTTTCCCCCCTAACTCCATAAATTGCTTATAAGAAGAGGAGCTTATTCGCCTCCCTGAACCGGCAGCGGGTATGATTGCCGTTACTAAACCCACCTCTCCCCCTAAATGCTGACTTGCAAATATATTAACAAACTATCGCCAGATTGTCAATAAAAGCGGGTGAAGCATTCTGCCGAAAGCAATTTAATATAATAAAGGCAGCAGGGAGGAATCCTCTCCCCTGCTGCCAGAATTGGAGGCACCTGCAATTTACTGTCTGAATGGCATCATCGGGCTGTGGGGATTTCTCGTGGGTTTGTGTATCGTCTTCCTCTCTCTCATCATTCGGTAGAGCTCCCGGTCGAAATTCCGGTAGAAGAGAAGCAGCTTCGCCTGCTGCTGCACCGAGAGTACCTTTTTCAACTCATTCCGCTCGTCCTGGTTTATCTTCTCCATCTTGAGGCGTAGTTCATCTGCCTTGGCTACGAGTTCACCCAGCTTCTTCTCATCGGGGGTATCCTTATCGAGCTCTGCCTTTATATCCTTCAGCACCCCCACTCTCTCCTCGTTGAGAGCTAAGCGCTGGTCATCGTAGCGGTTCAGAATGGGAAAGAGCTTTGCACCGGTTTCCTCGTCGAGATTTAAATATTCTGTGAGCTTCCACATTCTCATTAACCGCAGCCTTTCGTGAACCCGCTTCACTTCATGAACCCTCTTCACTTTTTGAACTTTCTTAATCTCCTGTTGCCGGAGGGGCCTCTGGTTGTCCATAGCTATAGCCGCATAGCTTACGGAGAGAGCCAACAAGCTCACTACTATTAAAATCAAGATTCTGGAAGGTTTCATCATTCTATTCCTCCTTTAATTAAATGCTTACAAACTCGTCAATTGGTTTCAAAAAGAGTCGGGCGCCTCCCCCTTCTTTCTGTGGCGAAGGGTTGGAAGACCCTTTATCGGATAATTGCTGGATAATCTCTTCAATCTCTTCTGGCGAAAAGTCAGAAAGGTCGTAGTAAAAATAGCCGCTGTTCAGGTAACCGCTGGGAAGGATGGGAACTTCCGAGAGGATAAGGTCGGGTTCAACTTCAACCTTCAGCTCATCGGAGAAACTGGATATCTCCTCGGGAGAGAGACTATCCAGCAGGGCTATTAGCTCCATATCGACTTCCATCTCAGGAGAGATAAGCTCCCAGGCTTGCTCGACTTCATCAAGGGTGAGGTCAGACAGGTCGACTGTAACCCTCTGGGAGTAAGAGAACCAGAATAGAATTCCCCCGATTACCAGCCCCACAATGACCACCAGGGAGGTGTATGCCAGCAGTGGTCGGCGGAATAGAGAGAGGATTCTCCATCCCCCTCTGTTCCAGAGGGAGAGAGAGGGTTCAATCCCCTCAGCTCTGATTCTCTGGCGAACAAGCCCGAGGACTTCAGTTCCAAGGGGCTCAGCTACCTGGGGCAGAGGCAAGCCTTTGACCGTATAGTAGAGCTCCTGGAGGGCATCGTACTCTCCCTGACAAGTAGGGCAGCTCTCCAGATGCACTTTAAGGCGCTGCTGGAGCAAAGGGGAGAGCCCCTCTTCTACCATCTCCAGCATATATTTTCTCGCCTTAGCACAGCGCATGGCAAACCCCCTATTTTAATGGGCGGAATTTAGCTTCGTCCATTTTTTTCTTAGGTTATTAATAGCATGATAATAATTGACCTTTGCCAATCCAGTGGTTCCCCCCATGATCCTGGCTATCTCCTTGTAGGGGAGCTCTTCATATATCCGTAAGATTAGGGTCAATCTCTGTCTTTCGGGCAGCAGGGAGACCGTTTCTCTTAGCATCTGGCTTCTCTCTTTGGCTATCATCTCTTCCAATTTACCCTCCGCTTGCCTTTCGGCTTCCCGTAGAGGAGGGAGTCGCTCTTTTTTTACCTTTTCTCTCAGGTAGTTCTTGGTCAGGTTTATGGCAATCCGATAAAGCCAGGTCTTGAAGCTCGACCTCCCCCGGAAGCTATGGAGACTTCGGTAAACCTTGACAAAAGTGCTCTGGGCAATATCGGCTGCTTCGTCGCTGTCACCAATTATTCTTAAAATCAAGTAATAGATCCGCGACTGATAACTAAGAACCAGCTCATCAAATGCGCTCTGGTCCCCTCGTTTGAACCGTTCCACTAACTGGAGGTCATCATCCACCACATTCTCTTTTTTCATCTTTATAGACACCATTTATGGAGCAAAGGTTAAAAGTTACCTGCTAATATTTTAATCTATATTTAAGGCAAACTAAATCCTCTTTACAAGAGATAATATACCTTGGATACTATTTCTGTCTTGAAAGAAAAAAGGTGAATCCCCTACCCTTCTCTTATAGTAGGTGGGCTAAAAAAGATATATATAGTGGCTCACCCCCGGAGTTTTTTCATTGACTCTCGCATTCTTTTTGGCCTGAGCAGCTCAGCCTTGCATCCGAAGCCCAGAATCAACCGGTTGATTTCTTCAATACCCTTATTATTTTCCCCCATTATAAGAAGCAGCTCTCTCCTCCTTAGCTATTTCCTTTTTCTTTTTAAACATCTTTAGAGAGACAAGGACAGCCTCGACCAACAACCATCCCGCCAGTATCAAGATTATTGAACCTACTACCAGAGGAGGGAATTCCTTCGCCTCCCAGAAATCCCGCAATTTTATGACCATTGCCGTAATGGAGACCACCAACATAAAGAACATAGGAAGGAGGGTGTAATAGGTCGGTCTCTTGCTTTTATAGAGAAAGATGCTCACCGCCAGCAGAGCCAATCCCCCCAGGAGCTGATTGGTGGTGCCGAAGAGCTGCCAGAGTACCAGACCGGCTGGCTTCCCTCCGATCTTCATCAGAGCAAAGTAGCCGATCGCAGCCACCGCCACCAAGGCCGAGAAATACCTGTTTTGCAATGGCTTCAAACGAAAACTCCGTCCAAGCTCCTCAATGTTATACCTCAGCAGGCGGGTGGCAGAATCGAGGGTGGTCATACCAAAGGAGACGATGATCACCGAGATAAGCACTACCGCATAGTGCTCTGAGAACCCAATTGTGGGGAAGAATCTTCCCGCCCCGGTGACAAAAGCCCTGAGCATAGAGCTCAAACTCCCGGCAGCTTCCCAGCTGCTGTAGTGCTGATGCCAGAGGCTAAGGTTGGCAACTCCCGCCGTGCAGGCAATGATGACCAGAACCGCTAAAAATCCCTCGGTCAGCATCCCCCCATAGCCAATGAATCTGGCATCTCGCTCGTTGTTGAGCTGTTTGGCGGTGGTTCCCGAAGATACCAGGCTATGGAAGCCGGAAATTGCCCCGCAGGCGATGATGATAAAAATGAAGGGGAAGAGCCCCGGCAAGTCTGCTACTCTCTGATTAACAGGGGGGGCGACCATAGGTGGGTGATAGATGAACAACCCGATGTATAACCCCACCATACCCAGATAGAGCAGATAAGAGTTGAGATAATCCCTCGGCTGCAGCAAAAGCCACACCGGAAGCACCGAGGCAACAAAAGCATATCCCAGCAGGATAACTACCCACAGGTTATGGGGTATTATGGGGAAGGGACGCTCAATCCCCACCCATAGGGCAAGGAACATCAGCGCCAGCCCTATTATTGACGACCACATAAGGCTCGCCTTTTTCCGATAGACCAGATAGCCAATGAAAACCGCAATCAGCATCAAAGAGACCACTGGTATAACAGCCTCGGGATACATTCGCTCGCCGCCTCCGCCCCGGGTAAAAAGGGTGGCTATTATGGTAGCGAAAGCTCCCATTGCCAGAGCCAGCAAGAAGAAAATGACAATCATAAAAAGAAGCCTGCCCCGACTTCCTATCAACTCCTCAGCAATATCCCCGATCGACCTCCCCTTTCGCTTTATGGAAACATACATGGTGGAGAAGTCGTGAACTGCTCCCAGAAAGATGGAACCAAAAACAACCCACAGAATCGCCGGAAGCCAGCCCCAGATAACCGCGATAGCCGGTCCCAGAATGGGACCCAGCCCGGCTATGGAGGCGAAATGATGCCCGAAAAGCACAACCTTACGGCTGGGGACATAATCTACACCATCCCTCATTGTATGGGCTGGGGTGGGACAGCTCTTATCCAGGCACAGAATCTTCTCGCTCAGAAAACGGGCATACAGCCAATAGGAAATAAGGAAGGCAACAATACAGATGGTAGCCAAAAGCAAAGCGTTCATAGCTCACCTCAACTTAGAGTATAATAGAAATATCAGAAAAGTTATCCCATTTCAAGCAAAATTATTTTATAATATAAGGGTCTTAGGCACAAGGTGATGGATGCCATGGTAAAAGAAAGTTAATTGTATACCATATAAGCCTATAATAAATAAAGGAGGAACACCAATGCTAATTGAACTTCCCGTATCCAGCAAAAACCGGGTTGAGTTCATAGATGTAACTTCTCAGGTTCAGAGGACGCTGGAGAAACATAAAGTAAGCAAGGGTATTTGCCACATCTATGTCCCTCACACCACAGCCGGCATTACCATCAACGAGAACGCCGACCCCAGCGTCTGCCAGGACATTTACAGTCAGCTGAACACTTTAGTCCCCTTTGATGGCAGATACCGGCACACCGAAGGGAATGCCGCTGCCCACATTAAGGCGAGCATCATAGGGTCTTCGGCGACCGTAATTATTGAGGGAGGAAAAATCCTGCTGGGAACCTGGCAGGGAATCTTCTTCTGCGAATTTGACGGGCCCCGCCACAGGAGGCTCTATCTGAAAATCGTGCCCGATGAAAAATGATGCTGTCATTCCCTTTATCTCTCAGTCCAGTTAATATAAAGGGGGTAAGGGCGAAAATGAGCCCATAAATACAACATTCCTCTGGTGCCGTAAACTGCTCTACGCTGCTGATGATTACCAAGAGATGGGGTATTTAAATAAGAAATATAGTGTTATTTTTGTATCTCGTAAAATAGATATATAAATATATAGTTATTTTTGGCATTCATTTTTCTGCCTTTAGTTTTCCTTTCGAGGTTAACAAAGGCTTTTACATTTGGAGGATAGGCGATATTTTTTATCTTTAAGGACTTTACTTCAAGCATATTTTAGTTTAAAATCTTCTAAAATCGCCTGTGGAAAAATGGGATGAGATGTAAAAATAAACGGTCTTTTGCAAAAAATCAACTGTCTTTCAATAGAAAAACCTTTTGGCAGGAGCTGAGCAGGGGAATTTATTATCAGTTCCTTTTCTAAATGCTGGTCTCACTGATGAAATTGCTTAAAAAATATATTTACCTTATCTTGCTGTTGTGCATTCTAATATTATCCTTCAGGGTTAGATATGTTGACCCTTTATCTTTAGCGGATTTAAAGCCCTGGCCAGATGCTTTAGAATATTCACTGTCAGCCTATAACTTATACCATAACCATATATACGGTTTTCAACTATTTGGGCAGTATTACCCTACCAGCTATCCTTTTGGCTATCCATTGCTCATCATCCCCTTTTACGCTATTTTTGGCAGCCAACCTTATAATGCAGTGTATTGCTCCCTGTTTTTTGCGATGTTGTCTATTGTATTTGCTTATCTGATTGGCAAGGAGTTGGGGAATAGATTTACCGGCCTTATAGCGGCGCTTTTTGTTGCCTTCTGTCCACTCAACATAACTTTCAGTAAATATATTATGACAGAGACTTCATCTGTTTTTTTCACTTTGTTCATCTGCTGGCTGTTATTAAAAGCTATTTATCTTAATTCAAGAAAGCAAATGCTGCTCCTATTATTTTTAGGTATCGTTACAGGTTTTAGCGTTTTGTTGCGTCTGACCAACTGTTTAATCATCCCTCCGCTTCTCATCTCATTCTTATTTGGGAAGAAATCTAAAGCTTGGTCAGTTTTAAAAAAGGAAACCCTTATTCTTTTTGGTATAATTTTAGTTCTAATACCGCTGTTCCTTTATCAATTCTACACCTTTGACTCCCCTTTAAGGACAGGTTATCAGATGCGGTATCCTGAAATTTTTGGAAAGTTCAAATGCTTCTCCTTTAAATTTTTTACCCACCCACAACATGTCGGCTACCCAAATCAAGATAACAAAAGAGGGAATTTTATTGCTTATTTATTCGCCTTTACAGGTTTGGAAAGACATTTTTATCCGGCTTCCATGATTCCCCTCATCTTAGGGGGAGGTTTGCTCATCCTTGCTAAAAGGAGAGAACATAGTAAGCAAATGATATTCCTTATATTTTTATCCATATATGTATCCTCCCTGTTCGTTTTGTACTCATTATTCTATTATCAGAGTGACCGCTTCCTATTGCCAGCAGGTTCTTTACTTATGATTCTTGCGGCTTGTGGCACTACCTATTTCATTGATAAGGGTATTTTCAAATCCCTGACCAAAGGTTCTATATTCAGCCTAACCATATTTAGCATATTGTTGATGACCATAATGCAGATGGTCGTCTGGAATTATTCCCAGCCAAAATCACCCTGGATTGGTAACAGTCAGTTTAAACTCATCCAGAATATTAACAAATATATCCCAAATAATGCGGTAATTATTTCGGAGTTTGTCCATATAACTGCAGAGCATTATTTTACACAATATGCAAAAGATAAAAGAGTGTATATTTCGTTATCAAATTCACACTATCAATCAAATATACCAAGAAGCCCGATTAAACCGATAAGATATGATAAGTCAAAAAAATATAGCTTCCTTTTTCTTTCTGACGGAACTCTGAATCCAAGAACTTATAATTTCATATGGCTAACCCTTAAAAGAGGTGTGCCAGTGTATCTTGTTCACTTTCCAAAAAACCCTTTATGCACAAAGCTTTTTCCCTTTATCCAAAGATACTTTAGTCTTATCGAGCAAAAAGGAGATAGCGGATTATTCAGGCTTTATCTGAAAGACTGGTAATAATATCATCAGGCTCTTTGAAAAGCTAAAAGAAGGTGAGAGCCAGATCATAATAAAGATGGCACAGAGAAATTAAAGGGACTATTTTACAAAATAGAAAGGTCAGGATAGGGTGATGGAGAATCTACCCAAGTTTCAAGGGACTAAGCTTTCTGTGGTAATGTCTGTGTATAATGAGATTTATACCGTGGGTCAAGTTATCGAAAATGTCATGAAAGTCCCTATTTAATAACTGGAAAATATGACTTGAGGGAAAACCCGGGTCTAAGGTGCAATAAGAAGGTATTTTAATTACCATTAATGACTTTACTTCAAACAAATTTTAGTTTAGAATCTTCTAAAATCATCTGTGGAAAAATGGGAGGAGATACAAATATTATCCTGTATTTTGGCAATTATTATAACCGCTTGCAACAAATAGCTAATGGGAAGAGAGACTGCATTTGTTAATTGTATATATTAATACTATAATAAACATATGTATATCACTCCGGCGATAATTGAGGAACTGGAAGCCAAATATGGAGTGCCTCGGGTTATAAGCCTGACCGAGGAGTTCGACGAGAGAGGCTACCAGCTTCTTAAGAAGAGCCTCCGGCAATCAAGATACCACGATGTCACTCTCATCATCGTCAAAGATGGCAGAATCGTGGTGACTCGCAAACACAACTACCCCCCAAGCACCTATCGCATCCCCAGCGGCGGCATCCATAAGGGGGAAGCCTTTGAAGCAGGGGCTGAACGGGAAGCCTTTGAAGAGACCGGGCTGCGGATTAAGTTGGTGAGATACCTCCTAAGGGTCCTGGCGAACCTGACCTATCAGGGGGAGGAGGTAGATTGGGTCTCTCATGTGTTCCTTGCCCGATGTATTGGAGGGGAACTGCGCCCCATCGACTCCAAAGAGATTGAGGGGGTGCGGCTGGCAGAAGTTGAGGAACTGCGAACCACCCTGCATCAGGCACTCCTCTCTTCAGGGATAAAAGGGCTTCACTATCGGGCTAAACTCACCAAAGCAGCTCTGAAAGAGATAAGGTCGGAGGAGCTTGAGCAATGAGGGGCTCTCTCTGGGAGGAAAAGGAAAGCAATCTATCGCAGAGGAATAGAGCCCTCCCTTATCTCCTATTAGCCCTCTCAATAGCCATCTATAGCTGTGCTCACCCCGCCAGACCGAGAGGACCTCAAGCCGCCGGGGTTTATCACATCGTCACCCGGGGACTGACCCTCTGGCGTATAGCCAGGGCTTACGGGGTGGAGCTGGAGCGACTGGCAGAGGTCAACGGAATTGAGGACCCCACCCTCATCAAAACCGGGCAGAGACTCTTTATCCCCGGAGCCACCCGCGTGCTGAAGATCGAGCCTTATCGCCCTCCTATTACTTTAACTGCTCGCTTCATATGGCCGGTTAAGGGGAGGGTGACCTCCTCCTATGGCTACCGCAAGGGAGAGTCCCATACCGGAATTGACATAGGTGCACCCCGGGGTGAAAAGGTGGTAGCTGCCAGGGATGGAGTGGTCATCTATAGCGGCAAGGGATTCAGCGGATATGGAAATATGATAATGATTGAGCACGAAGACCACACAGTCACCCTTTATGCCCACAACACCTCTAATCTGGTGAAAGCCAACCAGCGGGTCAAACAGGGGGAGCCAATAGCTAATGTGGGGTCCAGCGGCAGGGCTTCGGGAGCACACCTCCATTTTGAAATAAGGGTGGGCAATAATCCGGTAAATCCCCTCCTCTACCTCATTGATTCAAAAGAATGAACCTCCTCGCCTGGGCATCTTACCTGCAGGAAGGGCAAAATAGTGTTGCTATTCTCACTGAGGTATGGTAATATCTTTAAATTGTTCATCATGGGAAAGGTAGTTTGTTTCTCACTCAGAAGAGAGGAGCGTAAGCGATGAACCAGAACAAAGAACCTCATCAAGTCCAACTAACCCCCGAAGCCTCCGCAAAACAGCGACCCCCCACCTCGAGACTGTGGAAGCATATAAAGCTATGGGTTCGGGAGCTTATCATTGCGGGAATGGTTTGCCTCCTGGTGGTGACCTTTATCGCCCAGCCCTTCAAGGTCGACGGTAGCAGTATGTTACCCAACCTGAAAAGCAATGAGCGAATTATGGCCAACAAATTTGTCGCTCGCTTCGGAGAACCCAAAAGGGGAGATGTGGTGGTCTTCTGGTATCCCTTCAACCCTTCCCGAACCTATGTGAAAAGGGTGATAGGGCTTCCCGGTGAGATGATAGAAATACGCGACGGGTATGTATATATTGATGGGCGCCGGCTATCCGAACCCTATCTACAGCCTTCCTATCGGGATAACCGGGATTTCAAGCCCGTCAATGTTAAGCCTGCCCACTACTATCTTATGGGCGACAATCGGGAGATAAGCAACGACAGTCGCTATTTTGGGCAGGTGCCTCAGAGGTATATTTTGGGTAAAGTGATGTTTATCTACTGGCCGATTTCGGAGATGGGAATTATCAGGTGAGCCTAAGGGAATAGGGATTTCCGCCCTTCGGTTATTCTGACAACCTTCCTAAAATAAATTTCCCCTTCAATCCCATCCGCAGATAGAATCAGCGTAAACAGTTACGATATTTCTCAGGTAAGTTGCCAGTAACTCCTGTAGAGTCGGTAACTATATGGATGGTCTCCCCCTCGGCAGCTAATTTCCCCTCACCCTTGGTGAAAATCTGGTAAGCGAAAACTACTGCTTTTGCGGTTAGTTTCCTCACCCAGGTCCGAACAGTGACCTCCTCATCGTAACGAAGGGGAGCTTTATAGCGGCAGTTGGCTTCCGCCACCAGCAGAAAGTAGCCTTCTTTCTCCATCTGGTCGTAGGGTATACCCCGCTGCCGGCAGTATTCAGCACGACCCACCTCAAAATAGACGAGGTAGTTAGCATAATAGACCACGCCGAACTTGTCAGTCTCCTCATACCTTACTCGTACATCAATATCCACATATCTGTTTTCCATTCCGCGTCCTTTCGAAAGCTCAGCCTAATTAATATAAACCAGCCCTTTCAGCATATCCTCGGCAGCTGTTCCCCGGTCAGCATATCGAGGAGGCGTGTTCCACCGACTCTGGTCTTCATAATCACCTTTCCGGGGGGAGTGGCGACCACCTCTCCGATGACCATCGCCTCCCGCCCGTAGCGATGCCGCTTCATAGCAGCCAGAATATGCTCCACCTCATCAGGCTGGCAAAAGGCAATCAGCTTCCCCTCGTTAGCTACATAGAGGGGGTCCAATCCCAGAATCTCACAAGCTACCGCCACCCCCTCCCCTACGGGTAGGGCTTTCTCCTCAAGGCGGATGCCAAAATCACCTCCGCTGGCTACCTCGTTTAACACAGTAGCCACTCCTCCACGGGTAGGGTCGCGCAGGAGGTGAAGCCCCTGGCTTGCTTCCAGCATTTGGGAGACCAACCCCCACAGGGGAGCGGCATCGCTCTTAATCGGGGTGTCAAACTCCAATCCCTCCCGCTGGGTCATCACCGCTATTCCATGCTCCCCTATGAAGCCGTTGATAATAATCTTGTCTCCCACGCAAATCCTGTCTACCGAAAGCTCCACCCCCTCACTTACCGCTCCCAGTCCTGTGGTATTGATGAAGACCTTATCCCCCTTCCCCCGGGGCACTACCTTGGTATCTCCGGCGATGATGTCCACCCCACACTGCTGCGCTGCCTCCTTTATGGAGTTGACCACCACCCTGAGCTCCTCCAATGGGAACCCCTCCTCCAATATGAAGCCAATGCTTAAATAAAGCGGCTTCGCCCCTCCCATAGCCAAGTCATTGATAGTACCATAGATAGCCAATTTCCCTATATCGCCTCCCGGAAAAAAGATGGGGTCCACCACATAGGAATCGGTGGTAATAGCCAGGCGCATACCCTGGCGGGAGAAGATTGCCGCATCAGCCAAGGTAGCCAGAATGGGATTGTGAAGTGGGGGAAGAAACAGCTCCCTTATCAGGTCGTAGGAGAGCTTACCCCCGCTTCCGTGGGCTAAAAGTATCCTTTCAGGTTCCATTTCCCTACTTCCCATATTATTAAGCCCGGTCGGAGTATTTGTAATAAATAGAGCAGGTCCCCTCCGAGGATACCATGCAAGCACCGAGGGGTTTTTCAGGGGTGCACACCCTGCGGAAGAGGGAGCAGTCAAGGGGAGTCTTCACTCCCTTGAGCACACTACCGCAGACGCATCCGGGATGTGAGCTGGCTGGCTCCACCTCAACCTCGACGTTCGCTTCGGCATCGCAATCCCTGTATCTATCCCTGATGGTCAGACCACTGCCGGGGATAGTCCCCATGCCCCGCCATTCGGAGTCAGATGGTTCAAAAACCTCTCTCATCAGGGCTAAAGCCCTCGGGTTTCCTTCCTCTCTCACTGCCCGTCGGTATTGATTTTCTACCCGAGGCTCACCATGGCGTATCTGACGGAGCAGCATCCATATTCCCTCCAGCACATCAAGGGGCTCAAAGCCCGCCACCACGCAGGGGATATGGTATTGTTGGGACAGAAAACGGTACGCCCCCCATCCTATAATAGTGCTTACATGTCCCGGGCAAAGAAAGCCGTCAATCCTGAGTTCCCCATCCGATACCAATGCTTCCATTGGAGGGGGCATCACCTTGTGAGCGCTGAACACCAGATAATTCCTGATGCCTCTCCTTCTGGCTTCCTGAACGGAGACCGCCACCAGGGGAGCGGTAGTCTCAAAGCCGACTCCCAAGAATATCACCTTTCTGTCCCCGTTCTCCTGAGCAAGGCGAAGGGCATCCAGGGGCGAATAGACAATCCTCACATCCCCTCCCCTCGCTCTCTCCTTCTCCAGGCTGGAGGAGGAGCCCGGCACCCGGAATAGGTCGCCGAAGGTAGCCACGGTTACTCCTTCCAGACTGGCATAGGCTATGGCTTTATCTATGTAATCGGTAGGGGTGACGCAGACCGGACACCCCGGCCCCGCCAGCAGTGTGACATTGTCGGGTATGAGGTCTTTAAGCCCATGCTTGAAAACAGTCACGGTATGAGTGCCGCAGACCTCCATCAAGGTGACCTCCGGACTCCCCTCTGCCAGGCGGGCAATCCTCAGAGCTAACGCCCTGGCCAGGCTGTTGTCCCGGAACTCGTCGATATACTTCATCACCCTTCCCCGGCCTCCAGCATCTCCCTCAGGAGTCTCAGGGTCTCCTCTGCCTCGCTCTCGTCGAGTTTCTGAATTGCGAAACCGGCGTGGACAATCACATAGTCGCCAACCTCCACCCCTTCAACCAGGTGGAGGTTGACCTCCCTCTTCACTCCCCCAGCCTCTACTATCCCCGTGTCCCCTTCTTTTTCCACCAATTTCATAGGAATACCGAGACACATATCTTCACCTCTATTGAGAAAATAATCAATCCTAAATTAGGGCTTTTATAGCTTTTTCCTTATTTATCAGCCCCATAGCTCGCTATTACCGCCTGCCCCAGAGCCAGTCCCCCATCGTTAGGGGGAATCTGGCTGTGGGTGTACACCTGAAAGCCGAGCTGTTCCAATCTGCTGGTCAGATGGGTCAGGAGGTACATATTCTGGAAAACCCCTCCGCTGAAGGCAACCTTCTCCATGCCGGTTTCCTCCCTGAGCTTCAGGCAGAAGTCTGCAAAAAGCTGAACCAGGGAGTTGTGGAATTTGGCACTGATCACCCCCGGGAGCTCCCCCTTGTTTATATCTTCCACTATCCTTCTTATCATCGGAAGGGGGGAGAAGATGGTCAGCTCCCCCTCCTGTTCCAGAGATATGGGATAGTAGCCTTCCTCCTCGGAAGAGATAGTCGCCTCCAGCTCCATAGCGGCTTGCCCTTCAAACCGGATGTAGTCCCTCAGCCCCACCAGAGCGGCTACCGCATCGAAGAGCCGACCGCAGCTGGAGGTTAAGGGGGAGTTAATTTCCTGCTGTATCATCTTTACTATGATCTGCCGAGTTCTCTCCGGTATGCGGCTGAGTAGTGACAGCTTCAGGTCTGTGTATTCTGCGCCATAAGCAGCATAGAGGTAGCTTAGAGCCATCCTCCACGGCTCCCTCACCGCCGCCGCGCCTCCGGGCAAGGGGATATATCTGAAGTGCCCCACCCTCCTTGTCCTGCGAAGGTCAGCCACGAGCACCTCGCCCCCCCATATCTTGCCATCCAGCCCATAGCCGGAGCCATCTAAGGCGATGCCGAGCACGCTATCCTCCACCCTGTTTTCCGCCAGACAACTGGCGATATGGGCGTGATGATGCTGAACCCCGTAAAGCCGCTTTCCCTGGCAGGAAAGTGCGTATTTCGTGCTGAGATAGTCGGGGTGGAGGTCATAGGCGATGAGTTCGGGCTCTATCTGCAGGATGCGGGTCAGATGGGCGATGCTCTCCTCGAAGAAGCTGAGGCTCTCCAGGTTCTCCAGTTCCCCGATGTGCTGGCTGAGGAAAGCCCGGTTCCCCTTGGTGAGGCAGATGGTATTCTTAGCTTCGGCGCCGCAGGCGAGAACCTGCTTCAGCTCCATAGGAAGAAGGATAGGCTGGGGGACATATCCCCGAGAGCGCCTGACCATAAGCGGCTTCCTCTCCACCAGGCGGACCACGGAATCATCAGTGCGTAGATAGATGTCGCGGTTGTGCAGGAGAAAGTAATCGGCAATGCCAGCTAACCTCTCCAAAGCCTCTTTATTGTATATGCAAATCGGCTCTTCGCTGAGATTGCCGCTGGTCATCACCAGCGCCAGAAAATCCCCCTGGAGTATGAGGTGATGCAGCGGGGTGTAAGGGAGAAGGAGCCCGAAGCATGGGTTCCTCGGTGCCACATACGGGGAGATACGGTTCCCCTCCCTTTTCCTGACCAGGACGATGGGATGCTGTGGGGACTCCAGCAGCCCCCTCTCCTCCGGCTCTATCACGGCAAACTCCTCTGCTTTGCGGCAGTCAGCGGACATAATTGCCAGCGGCTTCTCCTCCCGGAGTTTTCTCCTTCGGAGGGCGAGCACTGCCTCATCGTTGGTGGCATCGACAGCCAGATGAAATCCTCCCAGACCCTTAATAGCTATAACAGCTCCTTTCTTGAGAAGGGAGATGGTCTCCTTGACAGGGTCAACGCCGACAAGCTCATTCCCCTTACCATCCACCAGAAAAACCCGGGGACCGCACTCCCAGCAGGCATTGGGCTGGGCATGAAAACGGCGATTGCTGGGGTCTTCGTACTCCCTCTGACAGGCAGGGCACATCTTGAAGGAATCCATAGAGGTAAACTTTCTATCATAGGGTATGTCCTTAATTATGGTGTAGCGGGGACCGCAATTGGTGCAATTTATGAAAGGGTAGCCATAGCGCCTGTCGGAAGGGTCAAAAAGCTCCCGCAGACAGTCACTGCAAATAGCGATATCCGGGGAGATGAGCGCGGTGCGCTCTTCCTGGACGATGCTCTCTTTTATCACGAAGGAGCTGTCGGAGTTAAGAGGTATAAAGTCCACCGTGATAGAGGTGATGCGGGCTAAGGGTGGGGGATTTGACTTTATCTCTCCGATGAAATCCTCTATTTTCTCCTCGTCCCCCTCCACCTCTATTTCAACCCCTGAGGAATTGTTAGCCACAAACCCGCACAGCCGAGACCCGATGGCTAACTGATATATAAAAGGGCGGAATCCAACCCCCTGCACTATCCCCGTTATCTGGATTCTGGCTCTCGACATCACTTTTTAGTCGCCCCCGATAATCGGTTCACCCGCCCCTCAAGCCAGCGGAGCCAATCCTCCAGCCCTGCCCCGGTAGTGCAGGAGGTCTCAAAGACCTTTATAGCCGGATTTATCTGGCGAGCATATTTTATTGCCTGCCCCAGGTCAAAATCGGTGTAGGGGAGCAGGTCAACCTTGTTAATTATCAAAACCTCGGAGATGCGGAACATCACCGGATATTTAAGGGGCTTATCGTCCCCTTCGGGGACACTCATTATGGTGACCTTAGCATCCTCCCCAAGGTCGTAGGCGGCGGGGCAGACAAGGTTTCCCACATTCTCTATGAGCAAGAGGTCAAGCTCGTCAATATGGAAGAAGGGAAGAGCCTTCCTAACCATACTGGCATCCAGGTGGCAGGCACCACCGGTGGTTATCTGTTTTACTGAGACCCGGTGCCGGGCTATTCGCTGGGCATCGCGGTCGGTCTGCAAGTCCCCGGTGATAACCGCTGTCCGCAGTCTCCCCTGCAAATGGGAGACGGTTCGCTCAATTAGGCTGGTCTTCCCCGAACCGGGGGAGCTGAGTAGATTGAATACCGCGACCCCTTTCTCTTTAAAAAGCCGACGGTTCTCCTCGGCAATCTGCTGATTGGTGGAAAGGAGCTTCTTTTCAACCTTTATCCTTTTCATCCTCTTCTATCTCCAAAGATACGAGGTCAAGTTCATCGCCAGCAATGGTTTCCAGTTCTTTCCCCGAACACCGGGGACATTGAAAATAGAACCCTTCAACTTCGAAGCAGCTCTGACACTGCAGGCAGCGGGCACGGACAGAGACCAATTCAATCTGAAGCTCTGCACCTTCCATGGGTGTCCCTTCTGTTAACACCTGGAAGCAGAAGGTCAGGGCATCGGGCTCCACCGCCGTCAATCTCCCCACCTTCAAATTTACCCTGGTAATCCTCGCCCCGGGGCAGCCCTGGAGGTGCTCGTTGAGCAGCTCCACCAGATTAGTTGTAATGGACATCTCGTGCATCTTAGCCCCTTATGGAGAGACCCATTGCTCTATTTACAAACTTCATTCCTTTCTGAAAAGCACCCTATTTTACCCGATTTTTCCCCCTATTGCAAGTTGCCAGCCGGGTATAATCCCCACAGCAATTTTTAGGTTTTCTACATTAGGAAAGAGCAAAGCGGAGAGCTCTGAGCCACTGATAAGCTAATAAGGCGGGTACCATTCTGCTTGACACCTACAGGTTTTTTTCATAATATACAAATAGTAAGGACAAAATATAAATCATTGTTTTCGGAAGCCTGTGGCCAAGAGAAAGGATTACGATGAGGATTATCCTGTATACAGGCAAGGGTGGGGTGGGCAAGACCAGTATCTCGGCTGCCACGGCTATCAAATGCGCCCAGCTTGGTCACCAGACCATCGTTTTGAGCACCGACTCCGCCCATTCCTTGGGCGACTCACTGGAGATGGAGATTGGAAACGGAGTGGCAAAGGTTGCCGACAACCTTTACGCCGAAGAGGTCAATGTAAATTACGAGCTTAAGGTCAACTGGGGAAAGATTCAATCTTTTATCACCGAGTTTCTGCACCGTCGGGGTTTTGACGATTTCATAGCCGAGGAGTTCGCTATCTTCCCCGGGATGGAGGAGCTTTTCAGCATACTCAAGCTCAAGGAGTATCAGGAGCAGGGGAAGTTCGATGTAGCCATTATCGATTGTGCTCCCACCGGCGCCACGGCAAGAATGCTCAGCTTCCCCGACATCATCGAATGGTATATGGAGAAGTTCTTCCACCTTCAGCGGAGGATAGTCAAGACCATACGACCGATTGCCGAACGGATTGCCAAGGTCTCTCTGCCTACCGACGATGTCTATTTCTCCCTGGAGGAGCTTTACCAGAAGATAGGCGGGATGAAGGAGATATTGACCAACCCCGAGCATTCCTCGGTGCGCATCGTCTTTAATCCCGAAAAGATGGTCATCAAAGAGTCCCAGAGGATTCTCACCTACCTGAACCTCTTCAATTTCCCTATCGATGCCGCCATTGCCAACCGTCTGATGCCCGCCGAGGTGGGCAACAGCTTCTTTTCTCAGTGGAAGGATATTGAAGCCCAGTACTTGAGGTTAGCCGAAGAGTCCTTCAATCCCCTTCCCATCTTCAAAGCTCACCTCTTCCACCGGGAGATGGTAGGCAGGGAGATGCTGGAGCAAATGGCGGATGAGATATTCCAGGATAAAGACCCCTCCACCATCTTCTTTAAAAAGAAACCTATGACGGTGCAAAAAGTAAACAACGATTATCTCCTCACCATTCCTCTCCCTCATGGCGACAAGAAAGACCTTGATCTGTGGGTCAGAGGGGATGAATTAATCATCACTATGAAGAATTATAGGAGAAATCTCCTACTACCTCGAACCATTTCCGCGCTGCCCTTGAAGGAAGCACGGTTCGAGGGGGACGAGCTAAAGATTATCTTTGGAGGTGATGAGCATGGCAAAAGCAGCAGCTGAAGGTAAGAAACCCTGCTGCCTCATCTCAGAATTGCTGGCTCCGTTCTCGGATGCCTTACCCCATATGCTAAATGCCCGCAAGGAGTTGCTCCTCGCCGTAAGGGCGATAATTGATAAAAAGATAGAGCTCCTGGAAAAAGCTGCCGCCAAGAAGGGGAGCGGACCCGCCCGCCAGGTAGAGGTAAAGTAGCAGGGGTTAGCTCCTCGTGACTATCCTGCTAAGAGGTAAAAAGGAGGGACAATTTCCTATCAAAAAAGGGGGACCCTCTTATGCTGAAGTGGAACCTTGAGAATAAGCCGGGGATTGCTGTGTTGGTGGACTGAATTTTTCATTCCGTAATGCAAAAAAGGAAGCCAAGTAATAGCCTCCGCCTACAAATCCCCTCTCTTTCGTGATATGATTCCCTGTTGCGGGCAAGAGGTCAATTATGCATCTTGCTGGCAGGAAGAAGGAAGCATCCATCCCACTGCAAACTACCTGATTGGATGCCTTCTTTTTTGCCTTTAAAAGGAGGGTAAAAATGCACCTCAATAGAGCTTCTCCCGAGGTTCAGTAGTGGAACATATTCCTTAAAACTTCACATTTCCCAGAAAGGAGGACAGAATGAAAAGGCATCTTATTTATTCCCTTCTCATATTACTCGTACTCACCTTGCTCGTAGCTGGGGGAGCAGCGACTGACGGCGAAGAGGTAATTGCTATAAAAGGTAAGGTAGTTTATACTGCCGCCGGTCCACCCATTACCGATGGGGTGGTCATTGTCCGCAACGGCAAGATCGTCCAGGTCGGCAAAGGGCTTAGCATCCCTAGCGATGCCCAGGTCTACCAGGCTGAGGTAGTGATGCCGGGGCTGATAGAAGCTCATGGTCATTTTGCCATGTCTTCCCTCGGAGGAGATTCCGATGTAAACGAGACCACCGACCCCTCCACCCCATATGCCAGGGCCTCTGATGCCATTAATATTGATGACCCCTATTTCCGCTACCCCCTCAGCGGTGGGGTGACTACCATCGTCTCCCGCCCGGGCAGCGCCAATGTCTTCGGTGGATTGAGCGTGGCTCTGAAGATAAAGACCGGCTCCCTCAAGGATATAATTATAAAGGACCCCTGCGACGTAAAAATGGCCATGGAGGGGAATCCCATCGGGGTCTATGGCTCACGGGGGAGAATGCCCAAGACAATGATGGGGGTCTACTATATCGCTCGCAAAGTCTTCCTGGAAGCCCAGGACTACCTCAAGCAGTGGGAAAAATACGAAAAGGAGAAGGAGACCAACCCCGAGGCGAAGCCTCCCAAGCGAGACCTCAATCTGGAACCCCTGGCTATGGCTCTCAAAGGGGAGATACCGGTCCATATCCACACCGCCAAAGCCAACGAGGTGGACGCCGCCCTCCGACTCTTCGACGAGTTTCATCTCGACGGAAGCCACGGGCATGCCTACTGGAGTTACCTCATTGCCGATAAGCTCGCCAAAAGGAAAGAGGTACTGGTGCTCGGTCCGGAGATGTTCTTCCACTACTTTGGCGAAAAAGGGGTGAAGAACTCCGCCGCTATTCTGGCCAAGAAGGGGGCTAAGGTTGCCGTGCAGACCGACTCCAACAGCTACGGCATAAAATACCTCCGCAATATCGCCGCCCTCTGTATCCGATACGGTCTCCCCCTGGAGGAAGCAATCAAATCGGTTACTATTAACGCTGCCGACGCTGTCAACCTCGACCACCGCATTGGCAGTCTCCAGCCGGGCAAGGACGCTGATATTGTTCTCATGGATGGCGACCCCTTTGAGGTGGTGACCACGGTGGAGAAGGTCTTCGTAGATGGAAAGCTGGAATTTTCCAACCAGGAGAAGTTTAACACCCTCAAAGACCTGACCTCAGCCCCGCCGGTGGTATCCGGCACTGCGGTAAAAATAAAGAAGGGCAAATCCTCACAGATAGCCATCGTGGGAGGAACAATACTGACCGTCACCGAGGGGGTTATCCCCGACGGGGTAGTTCTGATAGAGGACGGCAAGATTAAAAAAGTCGGTAAGGACTTATCTATCCCTTCAGATTACACCGTGATTGAGGCTGAAGGGAAGGTGGTAATGCCAGGGCTGGTGGCTGCCAGCTCCTCCTTAGGACTTTACAGCGACTGGAAAAGATTTGCCCATACCGACGAGACCACCAACCCCGTGTTACCTGCTATGGAGGTTATTCACGCTATCGACCCCTTCTTCCCCACTGTCTACGATATGATGAGCAGCGGGGTCACCACCGCCAATGTTACACCGGGAGGAAGCAATGTCCTTGGAGGACGCGGGGCGGTGATCAAGACCTCGGGTACTCATATCGACGAGCTGCTGTTAAAGAAGCACAGCATTGTGATGGCCTCCTACGGTGAGAGCCCCAAGCGCACCTACGGTCGACAGGGACGCCTCCCCTCAACCCGCATGGGCATCGCTTATCTCCTGCGAGATAACCTCCTCAAAGCGCTGGAATACAAGGAGAAGCTGGCAGAGGCTACTACCAAGGAGAAAATGCCAAAACGAGACCTCAAATTAGAAGCCCTGGTTCCCGTCATTGAGGGAAAGCTGCCCCTTATGGTGAGGATTCACCGGAAGAGCGATATTCTTAATCTCTTCAGCATTGCCGATGAGTTCGGCATCAAGCTGATTATTGAAGGAGGAACTGACACCTACAAGGTAGCTGACCAGCTGGCAAAGAGGAACATCCCGGTGGTGATCACCTCCCTGCGGGGATACTATGCCACCCCGGAGACTGCTGATTTTCGCACTGACCTGCCTGCTCTACTGGAGAAAGCTGGAGTTAAGGTGGGCTTCCGGCTGGATGACGCCCGCTGGCCCATCAACTCTCTGGGGCATCAGGACGGCAACCTGCTTCTTAATGCTGCTCTGGCGTTCAAGAACGGAATGTCCGAGATGGGAGCGCTTCGCAGTATCACCATCGACCCGGCTGAGATGCTGGGAATCGCCGAGCGGGTGGGAAGCCTTGAGCCGGGCAAGGATGCCGACATCCTTATTCTGGCTGGTCACCCCTTCCTCATCAGGGCGGTTCCCGAGATGGTGATTATCAACGGGAGGATAGTATTCCAGAAGGGCGGAGATTAATCCCCGCTGATATATATTCAGAGAGGAAGAGCACTGACTTCGCTGACAATAGGGAGGGCAGCCTAACTAAAGGCAGCTTTTACCAGCTTCTTGAGCTGGAGGAGAGGCTCTTTTTCGGCTTCTATATCTATAACCTCTGCCTTCCCTATTTTTAACAGAGCGATTAGTTCCGCGAGAATATTCCGGCGAGCGGTAATAATGAAGCATCCCCCAAAGTGAAGGAGTATGCTCTCTGCCAGCCGGTAATAGCCCTTCCGCTTCAGCTCCAGTCTGCCGACCTCGTCTAGGATGAAAACCTGGCTATCGAGGCTACTGCTGAAGAGTTGCTCAGCCCAGCGAAAGCTCTCCTCAACAAAGTAGAAGGAGCACTGGCGGAGAGGAGTATTGAAGGGGGTGGTACGAGCAAGAATCCGCTCCTCACCGGTGCGAAGGTCGCGGATGATATAGCCTACTCGCTCCCCTGCTTCATACAATACCGGAGTGATCACCCCGGCTACCGATATACCTTCGGTCTTCAGAATACGGGCTGCTTCCTCCACCAGCGAGGTCTTACCGCAGCCCACCGACCCAGTGATGATGATTATCCGCCGCGGTCCGGGGGAAACCTTCATATCTATTTCAGGCAATCCTTCCGTTGGCTCTCCTCTACTTCAGATTGCGGAGCAGGAAATCGGTGATCATGGTGAAGAGATGGGGACGGGCATTATCGCCATAGATTCCATGGTCCTTACGGGGGTAAATCATGAGGTCGAACTGCTTGCCCGCCTTGATGAGTTCGTACGCAAGCTGAACAGCATTCTGGAAGTGGACATTATCATCAAGGGTACCGTGAACGAGAAGGAGCTTCCCTTTGAGCTTGTCGACATGAGTCAGGGGGGAGCCCTCCTTGTAGCCCTCGGGATTTTCTTGGGGGAGACCCATATAGCGCTCGGTATAGATGGTGTCGTAGTCCTGCCAGTGGGTCACCGGAGCAACCGACACGCCCACCTGAAAATAGTCGGCAGCGTTAAACATAGCCATACAGGTCATATATCCTCCGTAGCTCCATCCCCAAATCCCTATATGATTGGAATCGACATAAGCTAACTGGCGCAGGTATTTGACCCCATCGATAAGGTCGAGCACCTCCCAGTGGCCGAAGCGACGGTATATCTTGTTGGCTCCCTCCTTGCCAAAGTGGGTTGAGGCTCTGTTGTCCAGGGAAAACACGATAATGCCGTTTTGCGCCAGCATCTGATGCCATAAGGCATTGGTGCCGCCCCAGGAATTAGAGACTCTCTGACTGGCTGGACCACCATAGATGCTGAACAGAACGGGGTATTTCTTCTTGGGATTGAAATCGGGGGGCTTAATCATCATCGCCGGCAGCTGCAAGCCATCGCTGCTGGTGACGGTGAGAAACTCGGGAGTTGAGAGCTTGTAATCGGCGAGCTCCTCCACCCGGTTCTCTTCAATGGTGAACAGCTTGCCCCCCTCGGAGTCGAACAGGTCCATCCGGGATGGGGTGGTGCAGTTGCTGTAAGTATCAATATAGCAACCAGCAGCAGGGGACATGTTGATGGAGTGGGAGCCCTCTTTTTGGGTAAGACGCTGGAAGCCGGTTCCGTCGAGCTTTACCCGATAGAGATGGCTCTCCAGAGAGGACTTCCGCT
>NJBL01000064.1 GCA_005223145.1 bacterium (candidate division B38) B3_B38
CAAGATATCAGCGTACGCGTAATTTTAACAACGATCCCGGCATCGGTCGGATCAGGACACCGAATGAATTCAGTTGTTATTCCATCCGGATCGATAACCTTTTCATAAGGGGTCCCTTCATACATCCAGGGCAGTGTGCCGCCAGACGCAAGAGCAGTGACAACCGGGTCAAGGGTGCTCAGCAACCAGGTGCACATTTTCCCCCTATCCTGGGGGAAGACGAATTTTTCGCCAACCTTGTGACACCGTGATTTCGGACCCTCGAAGACCTCGACTTCGATTTTGTATCGTCTTCTTTTGGGCGGTGTTTGGGTCTTCTCTTGTGATTCCTGGGCTAATGGAGCCGCCACGAACCCTGCTGCACCGTATCCGACTTTTTCCAAAAATTCTCTTCGTTTCATTCCACAGTCCTCCTCAGTAGTTTGTTTTAGATTTTCCGTTTTACCTTGATTTCACCCCTATGTCACTCAAAATTTATCCATATATTTAAATATCTATCCAAATTATTCTACTTACTCCATCATGAACGACTTTTAAGCCAATATATTAAGCATAACTATTACCCTTTAATCAAGGTTTTTTTGCTTTTTTCGGAAATGAGGGAGTTCCTATCGATTAACGGGGAGTTAGCTCAAGCAATAGGCAACGGTTCTCTCAAAAGCTTAATCTTCCCCCACTCTCCTTTTCAACTGATTTATCTATACTGGCTAATGGAGAATCACCTATTTCACAGAAAAGCCATAAAACAGTGTGGTGCAGCATTATCGCGCCGATTGTGGAAACGCGAAAATCAGGCGTGCCGGGAGCCGGAATCGAACCGGCACGGGAGCAAGCTCCCAAGGGATTTTAAGTCCCTTGCGTCTACCTATTCCGCCACCCCGGCACTCTTTATTTTTAATAATTTACAAAAACTTGATTGGCCAATTTCAACTTGTGTGTCGCTTACTGTGTCCCAAAAGTTTTCCAATATCTTCTTCGACTTCTCATGCCTATCAAGTATTAGGTACGCGTATCTCTGGGTCATTTTCAGCATCTTGTGGCCAAGGATATTTTTCATTGCAATTATATCACAACCCCTACTATCCAGCAAGCTTGCTTCTGCTGTGGCTCTGTCAGCAATTAATATGGAAAATTCCCATGTTATCTAAAAATCCTAAGACAAAAAGCTAAAGGGTGAGCATATAAATTTATATCCCTAATATAGCGGTTATCCCTGCAATTTGGGGGATATATCTACTGTTTTAAAAGACGTACATCCCTCTGGCTGCGCTTGCCCAATGATAGCTCAAGCAGGATGAGGGAGATACCGACCATTAGGCAGCATCCTATATATCAATTCATAGGCTGCCCCACCGTTCTTCCCGGTTATGTGAGCGAATCGTCAGATGTTCCCTGACCAGATAGTATGAATCCTAACTTTATTCTCCAGTACTCACTTTTTTCCCACCTTGCCCTCACATTCACCCCTCTTTTTTTTACAATTTATCCGACTCTTTCTTTTCTTTTTCATTGCGGATGGCAACTTGTAGGTATTAGATAAATCCTTTAACCCCGCCAGAGATAATCATCAGCCTGATTGCTCCTAACTCCATCATTCTTCAGTCTTCTTTGAGGCTGCTTTTACCATAGCTGAGGAGATCCATCGGTTAAAGATGATGAAGATGGCGAGAATCACCCCCCACTGCAAAAGGCAGGTTCCTACACTGTTTACCTCGAAAGGCTTCCACCAGCTGGTTGGATTCCCCCTTATAGCCTGAGAGAACCACCAGATAAGCAGGACGACGCATTCCAGAGGTATGAGATACTTCACCGTGTAATCGAACCACTTCCCGACGGGGATGTCGTTTCCTTCAGTGTTGATAAGCTCGTTTCGGAAGCGAGAAACCCCATACTTAATGGCAGCCATGGCGAAGAACAGCCCGTTTATCATCAGCCCCAGGCCCCAGACCCAGTCCTGGTTTTTAAGGAATTTAAGGCTCAAGGCGGAAGGTATTCCCAGCAGGAAGCTGACGGAGCCTACTATTACAATAGCACGCTGGCGGGCGATCCCAAAATCCATAAAGATGCGGGTAACCAGTTCGATCTGAGAGATAAGAGAAGAGAGGGCAGCGAAGAGCAGTGCCAGGAAGAAGAAGGACATGAAAAGGTTGCCAGCGGGCATTTCAGTAAACAACTTTGGCAGCCAGATAAAGGCTAATCCTGTGTCCCCCGAAGCCATGGCCTCGAGGGCTTCCTCTCTGGCAAGAAAGGAGAAGGCAACCGGTATAATAGCCAGCCCAGCTATCAAGGAGGCGGAGTAGTCTCCGAGAACAGTAATACGGGTGTTGAGCACCACATCCTCTCGCTTCTTGGTATAGATAGCGTAGGTGAGAATTAATCCCCAGCCGGCACCGGTAGACCAGGCGGTTTGGCTTAGAGCCTCCAGCCAGACCCGGTAGTTTAGCAGAAGCTTCCAGTCCGGGCGAAAGAGGAAATTGACTCCTTGCCATGCCCCGGGGAGGGTCAGGGAGCGAATAACACCGATGACCAGCAGGATACAGAGGGAGGGCATTAAGAGCTTATTGGCGGCCTCAATCCCTCTGACCACACCACGGTAGATAATATAAGAGCCCAGAGCCATAACTATAAAATGGAAAATGATGGGCTGGTAAGAGCTGGTAAAGCTGTCCCAATAAGCAATCGAGCGGTCACCTACCTTACCATCCACTATTCCCGCTATTAAGTATTTGATGCACCATCCAGTCACTACGGAATAATAGAATGTTATAGCTAAGGTGCAGAAGCCGACCCAGGCTCCCATCCAGCTGTATTTCTTACCCATAAGCTTGCCGAAGGCGCCCACAGTGCCACAGCGGGTGGCTTTCCCAATGCCGAACTCGATCAGCAGCAGAGGAATGGCCCACAGGAAAATAAATAGGATCCATGGTATAAGGAAAGCACCGCCTCCGTTCTGGGCAGCCACCCGAGGAAACCTCCAGATGTTGCCAGCGCCGACCGCCATGCCCAGTGCTGCCAGTATGAGCCCCCAGCGAGAGCTGAAGACTTCCCTCTTCCCTTCCATAATTCTCTCTCCTTTCCCGTGCAACTATCTTTTCGCCTGTCTTCTTCTGTCCGGAACAGCCTTATATCATGCCACTCGCCTTTTCTGTATCAAACCAGTTCAGAAGTAAAGGATAAAAGCCGATGGAATAAGACGGCTAATCATAAAAACGGGCTCCCAGTGGGCTTCTTCGTCGGTAGTTATCCATATTCCTTCCGATGCCACTGGTGAGCACCGCAACTTGACATCGCCCGCACAGCTGCTCTCGCACTCACTCGGTTGCCCACAGGAGCGATGTAGCGATACCTGAGCTAACTGCAGACATCAGGGCAGATCTTCTGAGCGTAGCCTGACGCCAGAAACTGAGCAAAAACGGAGTGGTATAGAATAGAAGATACCGAAGAAGACCAATCTCCAAACTGAGACCTGAAAGAGAACTCAATTGCTCGACTGCTTTACCGCTACCAGGGAGAACAGAAGGATAGCTCTCTTATTCTTCCCGCAGTACGAGAATAATTAACCATTCTTCTTCCTCAAGGATATAAAGGTCGCCTTATTCACCCGAATGGGCAACCTCAGCCTCAAGAGCAAAATCAAACTGGAGGATATGATGCTCAAGGGTAAGCTGGAGCTTTAACACATAGTTACAGCTTCAAGAACATCCACTCTTTAGAGTAGGGAACACTACTCAAAAGCACTCCTTTCTCTTTGGTCACCACTAACAAGTCGCTGGGATTATAGCCGAAGCCGTTCTCCGGATCAAACAAGCCAGGTTCCACACTGAATGTCATCCCTTCTTCCAGGACGGTCATATCTCCCAAAGCGATATAGGGTGGCTGGTGTCCTTCCATTCCCTGTCCGTGGGCAACACGCTGATAAAGCTGTTTGGTCACTCCCTGTTCGACTTGATATTTATGAACTTTATAGGCAACCTCAGCGCATGTTACCCCGGCTTTAGATTCTCTCTCCTGGATACGCACACTTTCAGTGACTACCTCCCATAATTTCTCTCTATGGGCGTCCCAGGGCGCTATCTGGTAGTAGCGGTAGCATTCTCCTCCGTAGCCCCCTATGGAAACCCCGCCAGCTACCTGAAGAGAATCTCCTTTCTTGACTTTGTTGTGATGGTACTGGTTGGGATGAGGATAGGCAGTACCCCTTCCTGTGCGGCACCCAATTCCGATTCTTATACCCACTGCAGTTTGCGGTGCCCCATCTCGCTTAATATCCTTGAGGACTAAATTGGTGCCATATTCTTCTACTGCATGCCCGATTTCATAGTCTGTGGCATCTGTTCCTCTCTCCAGGATGTAATCTCGGGAAAAGGCATGAATCTTACTGAAGTAATTCATGGAACGCTGGCAGAGGGCAATTTCTTCTCTGGTCTTGACCATCCTCATCTTGATGCACTCTTGACTGATGTCCACAATCTTCGCTCGGGGAAGTATCTTATTGACCTTTTTCATTTTAGATGGTGGCCATTCAGCGTCAACTCCGATAGTCTTGTCCGCGAACCCTCTCTTTTTCAGCCCTTCAAGCAGCCACTCAAAAATGTCGACCGTGTTCCCCATTACCACTTTCCCTTGATCGGGATAGCCTCCTTTGGCATGATGGTAATCGTAATAATACTCATTATCCGTGCACCACCAGGTCTTAACTATATCTAAATCCAGACCAGGGTGATACCAGAAGATGGCATCTTCTTTCACCGGGAACAAACAGTAAAAAGGCCTCTCCGTGGTGGTGTGAAAAAGACCGCTAAAATAGATGATGTTCCAGCGGTCTTGAAGCAGGATAGCACCCACACCCTTCTGCGCTACCTTTTCTTTTAAACGCTTCACGGTGTTTTTATGCCAGCTGAGAGGGAGCCGGTCATAAGTAGCAGGCTGAGGATGGTCAGGATTTTTAATAAGCAATTTTTCTGAATCTCCCTTGACAGGTGCTTTTTGGCACCCGGACAAGAGGCTTACTCCTCCTCCCACTAATGTCAGAGATGCCAAAGAGCCCTTAACAAAATCCCTTCTTGAAGTCTTCATGGGAAACCCTCCTTTAAATATAGTTAACCCTTACAATGAGTTAAACTGATGTTGCCATAAACCCTTTGCTTGACTTGCTGGATGCAGCCGCCGGACCTAAATGCTGTGGATTGAAAAAGAGCTTTTAAGTACTGGCGCTTGGTTAAAAGGACTGGTGTTCGGTTCTTTTGATTATCTCATTCTGCAGCTCTTCCCCAAGGTCAACGAAATAATCGCTGTAGCCGGCCACCCTGACGATGAGGTCCCGATATTTTTCGGGATGCTTCTGGGCATCGCGCAGGGTGTCGGCACTTACCACATTAAACTGTATATGGTGGCCATCGAGTTTGAAATAGGACCGTATAAGATGGGCTAACTTATCTATTCCCTCCTCGGTGGCCAGCAGGTGGGGGGTAAACTTCTGATTGAGCAGTGTCCCCCCGGTTCGGGCATGGTCCATCTTGGCTACCGATTTTATCACCGCGGTGGGACCCTTTCTGTCGGCTCCCTGCACCGGAGAGACCCCCTCGGACAGGGGCTCCCTGGCCTTTCTCCCATCAGGGGTGGCGCCGATAACGCTGCCAAAATAGACATGCACCGTGGTGGGGAGGAGATTGATTCGGTGGTGTCCTCCTATGGTGTTGGGTCTCCCCTCTACCGCCTCAAAAAAGGCTTCAAACACCGCTCGCATGAGCTCATCAGGGTAATCGTCATCATTTCCATATCTGGGGGTTTTATTCACCAGCCTCTGGCGGAGCTCCTCGTGCCCGGCAAAGTTGTCCTGCAAAGCATTGAGCATCTCATTGATGGTGAGATGCTTGTTGTCAAACACATGGTATTTTATAGCGGTCAGCGAGTCGGTTATGCTCCCCAGCCCCACCCCCTGGATGTAGCTTGTGTTGTAGCGTGCCCCGCCATTATGATAATCCTTCCCCTTCTCTATGCAATCGCTGATGAGGAGCGAAAGAAATGGTGCCGGCACATACTCGGCATACAACCTCTCTATGATGTTGTTCCCTCTCACCTTGATATCAATAAAATGGTGAACCTGCCGTTTGAATGCCTCCATAAGCTCATCAAAGGAGCTGAACTCCGCCGGGTCTCCGGTCTGCAGTCCAATTCTTTTGCCCGTTCCGGGGTCCATGCCGTGGTTGAGGGTGAGCTCCAGCACCTTCACCAGATTGAAGTAGCCAGTAAGCTTGTAGTGCTCCTTACCGAAAGCTCCGGTCTCCACACAGCCGCTGGTGCCCCCGTTGCGGGCGTCCGCCATTGATTTCCCCTGCCTCAGCAGTTCCTGGACCACCTCGTCGGTATTGAATACCGACGGCTGCCCAAAGCCGGTCTTGATAATCTGCAGCGCCCTCTTCAGAAACCTATCGGGGGTCTTCTTGCTTATCTGCACCGAGGAGCTGGGCTGAGTGATCCGCATCTCCTCGACCACATCGAGTATGAGGTAGGAGAGCTCATTGACCGCATCCGAGCCATCAACTTTAACCCCCCCGGTGTTTATCTGGGCAAAGTCGGTGTAGGTGCTGCTCTCCTCTGCCGTGACTCCCACCTTCGGAGGAGCCGGCTGGTTGTTGAACTTGACCCAGAAGGCCTGCAGTAGCTCCTTCGCCCGCTCCCTGGTCAGGGAGCCTTCCTCCAGTCCCTTCTGGTAGAAAGGATAGAGATGCTGGTCCAGCTTGCCGGGGTTGAAGGCGTCCCACCCGTTGAGCTCGGTTATCACCCCTAGGTGCACAAACCAGTAATACTGCAGCGCCTCCCAGAAATCCCGCGGGGCATGGGCGGGAACCCGGCGGCAGACCTCGGCTATCTGCTTCAGCTCCTCCCTTCGGCGAGGGTCCTGCTCCTCCCCGGCTAATTCCTCGGCTCTCTCGGCATGGCGCTCGGCAAACCGTATCAGCGCATCGGCGGCCATCTCCATGGCTTTCAGCTCTTCCCGCTTGCGGTAGGCTTCGGGGTCATTGAAAAAATCAAGGCTCTCTATGCTCCTTTGAATATCCTCTTTAAAATCAAGGAATCCCTTCTTATATATCTTGTCATCCAGCACGGTGTGCCCCGGAGCACGCTGCTCCATGAACTCGGTGTATACCCCTGCCTCATAGGCGGCGATCCACTCCTCAGACATCTCACTGAATAACTTTTCCCGCATGGACTTGCCCTTCCAGAAGGGAATGACCTCCTCCCGGTAGACCCTCATGGTCTCCTCGCTCACCACAAAGGAGATCTTCTCCCTGCCGTGGAGGGTCTCCAGGTCTTTCAGGCTGTGACAGCATATCTCGGGATAGGTGGGGGTGGCTCGAGGGGCGGGTCCCCTCTCCCCCACAATCAGCTCCCCTTCGTTGATACAGATGGCCTTATGTTCCGTTAGATATTTGAAGGCCAGCGCCCTTCTCACCGGTGCGGATACACTCTGGGCGAGGTCACTTTTATAAAACTCGGTCATCAGTATGGCTCTCTCCGGGCTGACCGAGGGCCTGGTGTTGATGCTCTGCGCCCTCAACCTTTTAATCCTCTCATTCATGGTATTAACCTCCCACTTTCACCCTCAGCCCCCGCTCCTCCAGTATGGTCTTGCTCTCCTCTACCTGCTGGCCTGAGGGAGGCTGTGTCTTCCCCAGCCGGTATGCCCGATGAAGCCTTCGGTACTTCTCGCTTCCCGCCCGGTGATAGGGGAGAAGGCTTATATCCTTTATGCTCCTCAGGGAAGCTATAAATTCGGCAATTTTGGTGATATTGTCGCTATCATCGTTGACCCCCGGGATGAGGGGAAGGCGAACGGCAACCGCCGTGCTCCCCTGCGCGGCTAATCTCCTGAGATTGTCCAGTATGGCTTTGTTGGATGCGCCGGTGTATTGTCTGTGTTTTTCATCGTCCATTATTTTAAGGTCATATAAAAAAAGGTCCACCTTATCGCTGATGCTTTGGATAACCTCAAAGGGAGCATACCCGCAGGTATCCACCGCGGTGTGAATGCCCCTCGCCTTACACTCCTCCACCAGCGCCCCTAAAAACTCGGGCTGCATCAGAGGCTCCCCTCCGGTGAAGGTCACCCCACCCGCCGATTGGTCATAGAAAATCAGCTCCTTCTCTATCTCTTTCACCACTTCCCCTACGCTCATCTCCCGGCCGATAACCTCCAACGCCTCAGCGGGACACACCCGGGCACACTCGCCGCATAAATCACAATCTTCCCTCTTTATGGATATCTGCTGAGTAACACGGGAAAGCGCCCCCCGGGCACAGCTCCCTATACATTCGCTGCACCCGTTGAGGCAGCGGCTCTCCCTGAAGACCAGCTCCGGCTGCAACGCCAGACCCTCGGGATTGTGACACCACCAGCAGCGCAGGGTACAGCCTTTGAAAAATACCGCGGTGCGAATGCCCGGTCCGTCATGAATGGCATATCGCTTGATGTCAAACACAATGCCCTTCCTCATTGACCACCCCATTAACTCATTATTTCCTTGTCTTCGCCAATATGCTGATATTTCATTATACATCTTCACTGAAATCTAAGAAACCCATTTATATCTCAAGAATAATATTAGCATCATGCTGGAGTTCTGCCTGCTCCTAATTTATTCAAAGCCAAAATCTTAACTGGCAGGCAATGTGTCTATATATTTTCCTCCGTCCATGGGTTGTATGTCCAATGAATAGAGCGATTCCCAAGAAGGGGCTAACGCTTGATGACCTCTCCCTCCTGGATGATGAGCTGGACATTGCGGAGGGTCTTTATGTCGCCAAGAGGGTCTCCATCAATCACCAGGAGGTCTGCCAGTTTGCCCTTCTCAATGGTTCCCAGTCTGTCTGAGGCATCGCAGATTTCGGCGCTGATCTTGGTGGCGGCTACGATGGCTTCCATAGGGGTATAGCCGTATTTTACAAAATTTTCTACTTCATCAAAATACATCCCCGGATATTGAGCCATGTACTGGAGGATGGCATCGGTTCCTGTTCCCATCTTTATTCCGGCGCTCTTCATCTTTCGGAAAATCTCCACGGACTGGCGATACTTCTTCACCTTCCATTCCCAGCCGGGCTTCTGACTGTATTCGTCTCCCAACTTGAGCAGAATAGTAAGGGTGGGAACGCAGTACATCTTTTTATCCGCCATCATCTGAATCACATCGTCAGGGATGGCGTAAGCGTGCTCGATGCAGTCAGCTCCTGCTTCCACTGCCCAGTGGACAAAATCGTACTGCTTTTTGAAAGCGCCAGAGTGGACGGTGATGAACCTCTCATGGGCATGGGTCTCTTCCACCGCCGCCTTTATCTCTTCCCGGGAATACGGGGGCAATACCTTTATCAGGTCAGCGCCCGCCTTGAGCTGTTCCCTCACGGCTTTGCGGAACTCTGCCGGACCATCAGCCTCCACAGCTGACTCTTGCTTACTCGCTCCATGACCGCCGGTGCAAGTGATTCCCTGCCCTACCACGATGGGGCGGGAGCCGAGGAAGAGCCCCTCGCGGAAGGCTTTCTTGGCCATTATGCTCACATTGCGCCGAGCGGCTACATCCCGTACAGTGGTAATCCCACCCATGAGGTGACGATGGAGAAAATGGACCTGGCGAAAGGCCGATATGGCGTCGTTGATCACCGTGAGCTGCTTTTGCTTTATCTCCTCTCTGGAAGAGGCTTTAGAGCTGACAACCTCTTCAGAGGCATAGGTGCTATGCACATGGGCATCGATAAGACCGGGAACCACCGTCTTTCCCTTGACATCGATTACCCTGGCTTCTTTAGGAATAACGATTTTTCCCTGAGGACCGATGGCTGTGAATTTTCCATTAGTGATAACAATTACCGCATTGTCCAGAGGTTGAGCACCAGTGCCGTCGATCAGTCTCGCATTGGTAATGACCAGCGTCTTGGACACTTCCTCCTGGTTACCTGTCAGGCCGAAGATAAAAAAGAACAAAATGATAAATAGCAGAACAAAATTTCGCGAACCTCTCATTATGGAACCTCCTTTGATTGATTGGGAAATGCTGCAATGCCGCCAGTAAGCATATTCAGAGAAGACAGCTTCTCGCCAACGATCACCTTGGTAGATTTACCCTTGCACATCCGCTGTTTATGCACTTTTTATTCCTGTTACTCGCTCTTCAGCTTATGCGTTACCTCAGGCTATTCTTTCAGATGCTTATCAAAGAACTTCTCCACCCTGGACAGGGCATCCTCCCAGGTGCGGTTCCAGATAAAGTAGTGGTCTTCTCCGGGGTAAATCATCAATTCAAAGTTCTTCCTGTTTTTTACCAGTTCATCAATCAACCTTACCGACCCGTAGAAGGGAACATTGAAATCAGCGGTTCCATGGAGGATTAACAGGGGAGTCTCAATCTTTTCCACGAAATGGATAGGGGCGTTCTTATAGAAGAGCTCAGGATTCTCCTCCGGGGAGCCCATTCTCCCCTGTACCCACCAGCCGCCGGGGTCATTGTACCAATCAACATAATCGGTTGTCCCGGCTACATCTACTGCTGCCCGGAACCAATCGGGATGTCTGATAATAGAGAGAAGGGTGAAGTAGCCCCCGTAGCTCAGTCCCCAGATTCCTATCCGATCGGGGTCTACGAAATCTAAAGACCTGAGATACTTGGCCCCCATTGTGGCATCGTCGCTGTCCTTTCCCCCTACATCCATATAGGAGGCGAGCATAAATTCCCGCCCATAGCCTATGCTTCCCCGATAATCGGGCATCAGAACTACATATCCCTTGTGAAGAAGATACTGGTGGAAGGCGTAGTACACGCCATAGTGCTTGGAAGGGTGCCAGCCATAGCGATTCTGCAAAATCCCATCACCGTGAACCCAGACAATGGCGGGATATTTCTTTCTCTCGTCGAAGCCTTTGGGCTTGAACAGGAAAGCCGGGATCTGCAAACCGTCCACGCTTTCATAATACAAGAACTCAGGTGGTGTCAGTGCTTCTTTGCTGATAGAAAGGGGCATTGCGTTGGTAAGCTGACGGGGTTGTTCGGAGGATGCCAGGGGTGTCACCCAGAGGTCCAGGACGGCATATGGTCCGGAGTGCAAATAGGCAATGCTATTCCCATCGGGCGACCATAGAGGATTCATATTGGTACCCCGCATGGAGGTCATCTTCTGAGCTTCTCCTCCTGGTGCTGGCACCACCCATATGTTCCTCTCAATAAGGCTTCCCTGGTTAGAGGTGAATGCTATCTGGCTGCCGTCAGGCGACCAAGCAGGGCTACTAATCTCGTATTCCCCGCTGGTGAGCTGGGACAACTTCTCCCCATCAGGGGTAACTGTATAAAGGTGAACCCATCCATCGCGGTCGGAAATGAAGCCAATGGCGCTGTTATCAGGGGACCAAAAGAGCCCTTCATCCCATCGGTCATTAAGCCATCTGCCGGTTTCCAAAATCCACTTGTCGGTGCTCTCCTGGTAAACCAACCGCTCGTCTCCCCCAACCAGATCCTTGACCCATATCTCGCGGTGTTTGCAGTCTTCGGTTCTCCTTTCTATCGCCAGCATTCTGCTATCGGGGGACCAGGCGGGAGCGAACTCGCTCTGCTCGCTCCGGGCTACCCAGACAGGTCTCCCCCCGGAGGTCGATACTACCCCCACATCGGAAGGGAAACCATTGAAGTGGATAAAAGCCAGCTTGGTCCCGGTGAGTTCCACAGGAACCTCATACACTGGTTCCGGCGGAGCCGAAGAGACGAAGACTACCTTGGTGCCATCGGGGGAAAATTGGGGAGACATATCTACCCTGTCACCTGAAGTAAGCTGACGGGACCTCTTGTCTTCCAGATGGAAGAGCCATATATCACCATCTTTGGAGAAGACCAGAGAACTTCCATCGGGAGAAATGACAAAATCTGGGGAGATACCATCAGGGGCGCCTATCACCGGTGCAGATTCCGGCTGTAAATCCCTCCAGGCATACAAGACCCTTTCCTGGAAATAGATAAGCTCTCTCCCATCGGGGTTCCATACCGGTCTGCCTATCTGCCCTCTGGAATGGGAGATCTTAGTCAGCTTACCATCGGAAAGGGAGATCACCCATATGTCCTTGACCCCTCCATCGTCCCAGATGAACGCAATTTTCTCCCCATCGGGTGACCATACAGGATGGGAGAGGTATTTTATCTGAAGAATCTGAGAGATGGTTAGCTCTTCTCCTCTCTCAACAGCGCACGCATAACTGAAAAAGAGAAACCATAACCCTAACATCATCAAAAAAGAAGCTTTGGTAACCCTTTTTGCCATCTACCAGTCCTCCTTTCCATAAAATATAGGCATTAAGCTAAATTTACCACCTATACATCTTCTCTTTGCTTCAACGCTTCCTTTCATTCCCCCTCAGCCGCAAACATGGTCTATTGTGCGAGGGGCTAACGACAAGACTTAAACCATTACCCCAGAGATAAGCATTACTCTCACCAGGTAATCCTTAATCCCCGGTGGTTGTCTTTGCTCGTTTTATCATCACATTTTCCTTCAAAGAGCTAATTTTTCTATTGACAACTGCAAATCGCTCTGCTAATATTATAAATGAAGAAAGTTAATATATCAATATTTAATATATTAAAAATTGAAATTAACAAAAAGACAAGGTAAAAGGGGGAGAAGGAGTGAAGGGCAATTTACTTGGTTACAAGACTTTAAAAGAGTGTGTTTATGAATATTTGAGTAGAGAGCTGGAAATTGGCAGTCTGAAACCCGGAGATACCATTGACGAGAAGGAACTGTGTGAGAGGTTAAATGTTAGTCGGACACCAATAAGGGAGGCTCTGATTCAGCTGGAAACCGAGGGTTTTGTCAAAATTCTCTCTCGAAGGAACATCTATGTTAATGAGCTCAATTTAGATGATATAGAGAACATCTATCAGGTAATGGGGGCGTTGGAGGCAGCGGCGGCAGAAAGGGCGCTTGAGAGGATGACCGATAAACATATTGCGGAGTTGGAAAAGCTATGCGAAAAGATGAAGAGGGCATTGGAGAAAGGGGACTTTTCCAAACATATGGATTATAACCTGAAGACTCACGAGCTATTTTTAGAATTAAACGATAATGAGCTTCTTACAAAGATAGTGCTTTTATTGAAGAAGCGCCTTTACGACTTCCCGGAGATAATCAAGGAGGTCCCTGAATGGGACACTATGTTGGTGGAACAGCATATAAAGATGGTAGAGCTTTGCAAACAAGGGGATAAAAAGGGATTGAATAATTTATTGAAGGATATTCACTGGAGCTTTGAAAAGAATCGATGCTATATTATCTCTTATTATAGTAAGGATGGCAATTAAAAAGCTTACCAATCGCTCGTTGCTCTGAGGTTAAGCTTTTAGTAGTAGGGAAAGAGGAAGCTGAACTTTCGGTTTAATCGGGTTTTTCAAGGCATATCGCAATGAGGCGATAGTTGAAGACAAAATTGTCGCCAAAGCCCAGCTCTTTCCCTAAAACCAATATTAACATCTTGAGCCCATAGGAGGATAGGCATATGCGGTTGATTAAACTGCTCTTGTCACTTTCTCTTCTTTTGATGGTTGCTTTCGGTGGTCTCCTTTTTGGTCAGACCCAGACAGGAACCATTACCGGCAGGGTTACCGATGAAACTGGTGCGGTGCTCCCAGGGGTGACTGTCACCCTTAGCAGTGAAGCTCTCATCGCCGGGACGAGCGTCACTACTACCAACGAATATGCTGTTTACAAGTTCATTGCTCTGCCACCCGGCACCTACGATGTGAAGTTTGAGTTAGAAGGCTTTCAACCAAGCGAGCAGAAAGGGATCAGAATAGGTGCGTACTTTGTGGCCAGAGTGAATGTGGTTATGACCATGGCGGCTCTGGAAGAGGTTATCACGGTAACTGGCGAAGCCCCGGCAGTGGACGTCAGCAGCAATGTCATCTCCACCTCCATTGACAGAGACCTTTTGGACCACATCCCCAGTGGTAGAGATATCTGGGTGATAGCGGAGCAAGTTCCGGGAGTTGTCCAGGATAGGTACAACGTCGGTGGTACCGAGAGCGCTCAGCAGAGCGCGGGGTTTCTTCACGGCTCTCAGGCTCAGCAGGAATTCAGCTTCGACGGGCTCTCCAATAACTGGCCCGGCGGACACGGCGGCTATGTCATGGTATATTTTGACTATGACAGCTTCGAAGAGGTGCAAGCGTTGACAAGCGCTGCTCCGGCCGAGATAGGTACCGGCGGGTTATACATGAATATGATCACCAAGTCAGGGGGGAACGACTTCCACGGGACAACGACCTTCCTGTATGAGCCCGGCTCATGGCAGGGGAACAATGTCACCCCGGAAATGGAAGATATAGGGATAACGACCGCCAACCCGGTAGATCATATATTTAACTTCTCACCCACTCTCGGCGGACCGATAATCAAGAACAAGATGTGGTTTTTCGGCTCCTATCTGCGCTATGACATCAACACCCAGATCCTGGGCATGTTACGACCTGATGGCACTCCCGAGGTTGATGTCAACCACCAGACCAACGTCATGGCTAAAGTCACCACCCAACTCAATCCCACCAACAAGCTGATGACTATGTACTACTTCAACTACCAGAACAGGTTCTACCGGAGAGAGGGGTATGCCTTTATTGAAGAGAAAGCTTCCTGGCGGCAGATAGAGCCCGCCCATATTGTTCAGGGTCAATGGACCTCCATCCTCCCCAAAGACATCTTACTTGATGTGCGCTTAGGATATGTAACCCATGTGTTCCCGCTTGAGCGTCAGCCAGAAGTACAACCTACCGATATCTCCCGGGTGGA
>NJBL01000065.1 GCA_005223145.1 bacterium (candidate division B38) B3_B38
AGGTTCCCTGCTGAGATAGATTGCTAGGATGAACTTTTTTGCCACCGGCCCGTCTTTGTTTGATAAGAAGCCATATCGCTGCAAAGGACAAAACCCCGATACCCCAGGCGTAGTAAACCGCCCTGGTATATGTCTCCACTCCCTGCTCAATGCGGAGGGCTCGGAGCGGGGGGATGGAAGGGAAGAGCTGTTCCCTGCTGATGGAGCTTTGCTTCTGTCCCTGCTTGAAGGATTTAAAGAGAAGCGTATCAGCCCCTTCCCCCTGACAGTAGCGGACCCAGATGGTATGAAATCCCGGCAGCAAAAAGATTCCACCGCTGACCTCCCGCAGTGCATGAAATCCACCGTTGTCAACCACCAGGATGTTATCGATAAATACCACCGAGCCATCATCGGAGGCGGTGGTGAACTCATAGACACCGGCCTCCTCAATAAAAAGGTAACCCTCCCATTCTATGCTGTAATTCTTCCGGGTGGGGGATAGCTTCTCTATGGCTGCTTTATTGAGATTAATCCTTTCTTCCAAATCCTTAAAGGCAGGTTCGCCAGAAAACCAAGGGTTCTGATAATAGAGGGTCTCCAACCCTCGAGGAATACTGTACTTCTTCTGCAGGCGGTAGCTGACCACCGAGGCTACAAAGAGAACAATACCGAATATGGAAAGCCCCTTTTTGATATAATAATGCCTTTTTTTGACTTCTTTCATTCTAAAAAGAACAAATTTTGTTCATTCCATTAGAGATTAGCTGATACTCTTTATCCAATGGATATCATAGGGGGTTTAGCTCAGAGCGGGGGATTGAGGAGGTGATTAAAACCTATCTGGTTTCCTCTGTGATTTGGCTTCTTTCCTGTTCTGCACCACTTTGGCAGGAATACCATAAGCTATGGAGAACTCCGGGATGTCTTTGTTGACCACCGAGCCTGCTCCAATTATGGAATCCCTGCCCACGGTAACCCCATCCAGCACCACCACATTAGAAGCCAGCCAGCAGTTCTTTTCTACTTTAATTCCGCCTCTGCTCAGAGAGGGTTGCTGGATTATGGGGAGGTCGAGGCGTGAGAAGTCGTGATTCCCCCCGGCAACCAGATGGCAGAAGGCAGCTATAATGACATTTTCACCTACTATCAGCGAGCTCTCCGACTGGAATATGCTGTTCATAGCCACCGTGGTGTTTTCCCCTATTTCAATGAAGCCCCCCTTACAGCCTAATATCACATTTTTGGTTATGATGACATTGTTTCCAATTTTTATGTAGCTGTTCTCCCCTTTGGCATCGAGCACCGCGTTGTCGTCAATGATTGCACCATCGCCTATGAAGATTTTAGCAGGATGCCTGATGGCGATGTTCCTTCCAAATACCACCCCCTTTCCTATTTTGCCGAAGATACAAGGATAAAAGAGCCTCCTCAAAAAGAGCCCCACAGCCCCTGGCAGCCAGCTGAAGAAGGTCAGCACCAGCTCGTATTTTAAAAAGTCAACAAAGCGGTTGCTTCCTACAAATAGCTCCTTATAGCTTTGAAAGGGAGATCGGCTGATATCTTCAACTCTGTCTTTAATTACCGTCATGCGGTTGGCTTTTTTCATCGGTCGCTTTTGTTCTCCTTAATATTTATAAATAATAGCAGATTTTACTGGAGCTGGCAATATCAAAGAGCGGAAAAAGCCACCCTCCCAGCCGAGAAATAAAATTTGACATCAACTATGTTATATATTATCATAACACCTAACATAAAGATATTCAGGCAAATAGAGGGGATTTTTAGAAACAAAGAGGGGAGATAGAAGAAAAAAGCGATGAAAAAAATCAAGGTTATGGAGGTGTGTGACCATCTGGGCTGGAGGAGTTCCAAGGTTCATGGGGTGGTGAGACTGTTCACCTTTATCCTTGATCGCTTTGACAAAGAGAAATTTGACATCACTTATTGCTGCTTACGCGAGCCTTCGGAAGCCGGCAGAAAGCTGGAGTCAATGGGAGCTAATATCACCTACCTGAACCGCTCGCGGTTCGACCCCCGCACCTTCTTTAACCTCTACCGTCTCTTCAAAGAGAATCAGATCGATGTTGTCCATCTCCACGGTAACGGAGCGAGCACCTTTGGACGGCTGGCGGCTCGGGTGCTGGGCATACCAAATGTGGTCCACGAGCATGGTGTCCAGCCCAAGCTTCCCCGCTACGCCATATGGACCGACCGCCTTCTGGCACCTCTCAGCTACAAGATTGTCGCCGTGGGCAAAGCGGTGAGAGACTGGGTGATAGAGAGGAAGAAGGTTGCCCCCTCCAGGGTTGAGGTTATCTATTTCGGGGTCCCTCTGGAGAATTATAAACAGGCCAGCCCGCAAAGGGTAAGCGCAGAGAAGGAGAGGCTGAATATCCCCCCTGATTACAAAGTGGTGGGAACGGTCTCCCGATTATATGAGCAGAAAGGCGTCCGCTATTTTATTGATGCTATCCCCATTATCAGGGAGAAATATCCCAGAGCTAAATTCATAGTCGCGGGAGATGGCCCCTTGCAGGAGGAGCTGGAACTCCAGGCTCGACAGCTGGGGGTGGAGGCGGATACCATTTTCACCGGCTTCTGTCCTGATATGCCTTTTATTTTAAGCCTGTTAGACATCAAGGTTCTCCCCTCCCTGTGGGAGGGGGTCCCCTTTACCGTTTACGAAGCAATGGCTATGGGAAAGCCGATAGTCTCCACCAATGTTGATGGGCTCAAAGAAGTGCTGGAGGATGGTAGAAATGCCCTTATGGTGTCTCCTAAAGAACCCTCCTTGCTGGCAGAGAAAATTCTCTATCTCTTAGAAAACGAGGAAGTAGCCAGGAGCTTAGGGGAGCAAGCCAGGGAGGACTCTAAGAGGTATCATATCAACCTGACTGTGAGGAAATTTGAAGAGCTCTATAGCCAGATGTACGCCCTGAAAAGTGGAAAGGCTAAAGCTTAGTTCACGGATGATAAAAGATTTACCTTTTACGATTCACTCCCATCATATTGTTATACATTATTTGTGTTATAATTTTAACTAACAAGTGACTAGATTAGTGGACAAAATTACAAAAATTAAAAATTTATTGGATGAGTTAAATTGGGAACAAAAGCATGATATTTGCCAATGGCTTCATATAAAACTACATTGGAAGCCTAGCCCTGAAGATGGAAAATACGTTTGTCTGATATTGAATGAGTTAGAAAGCAAAATAGATGAAAAAATTATTAATCTATTGGATAAGTTGAATTGGCAAGAACAACAGGATATTTGTGATTGGCTACATTTAAAAAACTATTGGGAGCCTCGCCCTGAAGATGGAGAAGACATTCATCGGGTGTGGAATGAGTTAAGAAGGGAAATAGATGAAGCTAAAAGAGAAGTGAAGGTGTGGCAGGCTGACTTCCTGAATGTTCTATGGAGAGTCTATGTTCCAATGCTAAAGAATGCAAATTTTCCAGTGCCTAATTCGATGAGATGGCGTATATTAGAAAGATATAATTATAATGCATATACTGATTATGGTGTGGCTATGGAGATTTATTTCGACCCAACAAGGATTAATAATGATGAACAGTTTTTATATCATTTCTTGCATGAAATAGCTCACCTAAGAGCTGGAAAAGAAAAAGACAGACCTCATGGCGATAAATTTAAAAATTATTATATAGATGCTATTGATACAGTGGGAGGTGACTTAAAGAAAGCTGCTAAGTGGGAAGAGGGACAACCCGATGTCAAGAGTTATTTATTGGAAGAAGCAGAGCGTAGATAAATGATGGATGATAAGGGCTTTACCTTTTATGATTGGTTCTCCGAGCGACCCCGCACCCGTTTGGGTTTGAAAAGGAGAGCCAGAATAGAGGAGTTCAAGTTCCAGCGCCTGAAGAAATATATTCCCTCCGGGGCGCTCATGTTGGAGATAGGTCCCGGAGAGGGGCGTTTTGCTGAGCTTTGCCGAAGAGAAGGTATCAGATATTTTTGTATTGAACCGAGCCCCCCTTTGCAGAAAAGATTGAATGAGGAGGGGTATCCCACTATTGGCGGCTTTGTCCCCCCTATAGCAGTGAAATCTCAGAGCATTGATGTGCTCTATGCCGACCAGCTGCTGGAGCATATGCCCGATTTTAACGCGGCGGCTCACTTTATAGCCGAGTCCCGCCGGGTGTTGAAGAACGATGGACACCTGGTTCTTATTTTCCCTAACTATTTAAAAGAAAAAGAGTTTTTCTTCGATATTGATTACAGCCACAACTTCATCACCACCGAAAGGCGGGTGGAGCAGATGCTGTTTGACTGCCGCTTTACCCCGGTGGACAAGGTTTTTTCTATTGGGTGTACTACTGGCATCCTTCGTTATCTTATTAAAGCAACGACCTTTTTCCTCGGTTGGGGCATTACCGCTCATATCTTTCGGATATTTAAAGCAGGTGATTTTTTATCGCGCCTGAGGAAGAACCTTTTTGAGACTATAATGGTAATTGCCAGGAAAGAGCAGGGGAGATAAGGTTATTATGTTTGGGGGGAGAAGTTTCAAGTGGGAACAGTTGAAGCGGGCTTTTATCTCCATTCCCCGGGATTTCTTCACCAGCAACCTCCTCACCCATTTTACTGTTCTCCCTCCCTCGGTATTGGTCTATAATGTGACCTTTCGCTGTAATATGAAGTGCCGTATGTGCCTCAACTGGACTAAAAAAGAACAAAGGGAGCTTACTGCCTCTGAGCTGGAGAAGGTGTTGAAGGAAGGAGAGCTTTTCCGCCGAATAGAGAACGTCTCCATTAGCGGCGGTGAGCCCACTCTCAGGGCGGACTTACCGGAAATCGTAGAGGTGCTCTACAACAATTTACCCCGTGTGCGGAAGATGAGTATAGTCACCAATGCCTTGAATACAAGCAGGGTAGTCAAGCAAGTGGAAGCCATTGCCAGACTCAATCTGGAGCGCAACGGTCTGCTCAGCATCGGCGTTTCCCTCGATGGTATGGGGGAGTTCCACGACCGCATAAGGAATGTGCCCCGTGCCTACGAAAGGGTGAGGGAAACCATCGATGCTCTGATGGAGCTTAGAGAGAGCGTGCCGTTCAGCCTTGGAATGGGGACGGTGGTTGTTGCGGATAACTTCAGCGAGCTGAATAAAATAGTGGAGTTCTGCCAGCAAAATAATATTGACCTCTCCTTCTCCATTCTCAGGTTCTCCGATAGCATTTTGGGAAACGAAGCCCTGCAGAGTGAGCTAATTTATAACGAGAAACAACGAGCTTTTATTGGAAAATTCTTTCATCAACTATTGCAGAAGAGCTCATTCATAGACGGAGATGGTTATCTGTATATGCACTGGCGGCGTATGTTGCTCGGCAACAGCAAGAGGACTATGCCCTGTCCTTTTATGGACCAGGGTATCCAGCTCAACCCCGAAGGCAACCTCTACTATTGTGAGATGAGCAAGCCCATCGGCAATGTCCTTCAGGAGTCCGCCAAAGCCCTATATTATAAACCCGAGAATCTGGAATACCGCAAGAAGCTGGTGGCCCGCAAGTGTTCCTCTTGTCTCAGCCCTTGCCACGCTCTGGTCAGCGTCCGCAAAAAGCTTTACCCATATGCAGGGTTTGTCTTTTATCTATTAGGGTTGAAGACAGCCCGATTGATAGGAATAATAGGGGAATAAGTGCTCACCTTATAATGTAGATATGAAAGGGGGATAAAATAGGGAGGGGGTTCTTAAGCAGAATTAAGGATAGATTGGCAGGCTTGAGAAGGTTCTCACCGCTCTTCAGGACAGTATTAAGCGCTGTCTTAATTGCTTTAATTTTTTATTATCTGGTAGACAGCAGGCAGTTTGTTCAACTTCTGGCTGCCGCAAAGCTTTCTTTTCTTCTCCTCTGTATTGCTCTTATTGCCGCTGACCGGTTCGTAATGGCCTGGAAATGGATGATCCTCCTTCGCGCGCAGGGTTCAGGTGTCTCCTTCAGGGATATAACTGAGCTTACCTTTGTAAGCACTTTTTTTGGTCTTTTTCTCCCTTCAATTTTGGGAGGGGATGTGGTTCGCGCCTACAGCCTGACCAAGAATATATCCGATGCCAACCTCTCCATATCCTCGGTATTGATTGACCGCACAATAGGGATTAGCAGTATGATGGCGGTTTCCCTGGTCAGTGCCCTTGTCTCCTATAGATATATTGCTGATCCCCGGGTTCTGATGGTGGTATTTCTTTTCGCTGCGGTTTTTGCGATTTTCATCCTGTTGGTCTTTAGCTCCTCCGGTCCAAAACTCCTGGATAAGATTCTCCCTTTCAAAGGGTCGGGGACTATAAGAGAAAAATTAAAGGGTATTTACGATTCCTTTTTACAATTCAAGGCTTACAAGAAGGTGCTGTTCTATGCCGCAGTGCTGTCGGTCACAGTGCAAATTATGCGTATTGTGGGGGTCTATATCTCATCTCTGGCACTGAACCTTTCTACCAGTTTTGTGTATTTTTTAATATTTATTCCTTTGACCATCATCCTCAGTCTTTTGCCGGTCTCCATAGCCGGGATTGGTATCAGGGAGGGTGCATATATTTATTTCTTCACCAGGGTGGGAATGACGGGCTCTGGTGCCTTTACTCTGGCTTTATTAATATATTTCTTGACCATAATTGCCACCCTCCCGGGAGCATTTATCTATGCCTTCAGAGGACTCTCTCACAAAAAAGATGAATAAAAACCAATCCCGATTTACAGAGAGATGGTTTTCTGATAGAATTGGGCTTGTTTGAAGGGGCGATGCAGAAAGCTATGAAGGTAATAAAGGACAGGGTTCTGCTTATCTTCCCTCAATTTAAGTCCGAGCTCCACTATGGGAGATTGAGCAAGGTTGCTCCCTCATTGGTACCGGTATCCTTGGTCTATCTGGCAACTTTTCTTCAGAAAAAGGGGGTTCCGGTTAAGATATTAGACGGTCAAGTTCAAGAACTCACACCCACCACCCTGCGTCAAGAGATAGAAAACTACTCCCCAAGGTTTGTAGGTGTCACTTCCCTCACACCTATTGCTGAAGCGGCTCACCAGGTAGCGGCCATTGCCAAAGGGGTTTCTCGTGAGATAACGGTGATTATGGGCGGCAACCACCCCACTGTTTTGCCGGAGGAGACCATCAGGGATGAGAATGTGGACATTGTTGTGCGACAGGAGGGGGAACATTCCCTGTATGAGGTCGTTGAGGCGATAATCGGCAACGGCGATTTGGAGAGAATCGAGGGGATTACCTTCAGGAGAGATGGGGAGGTTATCCACACCGTAAAGCGCCCTTTTCTGGAGGAGCTCGACTCCCTTCCTCTGCCCGACTGGAGTCTGGTTCCTCTGGACAGCTATCATCAAATACCCGATGCCACCTTCCGGAAGCCGGTGAGGTGTCTGCTCACCTCGAGAGGGTGCCCATTTCGGTGCATCTTCTGCTCGGCCAGGCTCTCTTCAGGCTACCGCTATCGGGTGCGCAGTCCTCAGAATGTGATGGAGGAGATTGACCTTCTGATAAATCGTTATGGAGCAAAACAACTCGCCTTTCTGGATGACAACTTCATAGTGGACCAACAAAGAGCGATGGAGATCTGCGACCTTCTCATTAAGAGGGGTTATCATAAGAAGGTGGTGTGGACCTGTGCTGGGAGGGCGGACCAGATATCGGAACCTCTGCTAAAGAAATTCAAGCAAGCCGGCTGTGTCCTTATATCCTATGGGGTGGAGACCGGCTCACAGAGGCTCCTCGATATCATAAGGAAAAGCCTTACCATCGAGCAGATAGAAGAGGCTGTCAGGTTGACCAGGAAGGTGGGTATTAAGGCTCGAGGGACACTGATGCTCGGTCTACCTACGGAGACCCCAGAGGAGTCCTACCAGACCATTGAGTTTGCCAAAAAATTGGGCTTGAACTTCGCCAAATTTTCTCTGGCAACACCTTACCCGGGCACTGAGCTCTACCGCCTGGCGAAAGAGCAGGGACTTTTGAAGACTGACGATTGGCGATACTTCAGCTCTATGGCTGGTTTCGGTGAGTATGACCCGGTCTATATACCTGAAGGGAGAAATGCCAGGGAGTTAAAACAATTGCAAAAAAGGGCTACCCGCAAGTTCTACCTGCGACCGCGACAGATATGGGACCTGTTGCGTAATATAACTTCCTTCCACGATATAAAGCTCTATCTGGGAGTAGCCCGTGAGCTTCTTACCTCGTAAGGTTAGGCATATGTTATCCATTCCCCGCCTTTATCAATTGCTGACCCAGGTTTATGCCGCCATCCCGGAGCATCTCTTCAGAGGGGGGTATGCCTTTCCTCCCTTGCGGGTGGCCTTTATTCTGACCCATCGCTGCAACCTCAAATGCCGATTCTGTATGGTATGGAGCTCTTATCAAAAGGAGCGGAAGAAAGGCATTAAGCGGCAGGAGCTGAGCCTGGAGGAAGTCAAAGGGTTGATCGACCAGCTTCCAGGCTATTCGGTCATCACCTTTACCGGTGGTGAACCTTTCTTGCGGAAAGACCTGATGACTATGCTAAGGTTTGCCACAAAAAGGCATAGATGCCATATCGTGACCAACGGAACCCTGTGCCGTGAAGAGGAGATAGAGGAGATAGTAGCAAGGTGTGTTTCCAGTATCTGGGGCAAAGGAGTTCTATCAGTGGGGATATCAATAGAAGCAGTGGGTGAGGTTCACGACAAAATAGTAGGGGTCCCTGGCTCCTTTGACAAGACGCTGAAGGCCATAAAATCTTTTCAGCATGAAAAGTCAAAAAGGGGGTCCCGCTACCCTCTGGTTGATTTAAAAATAACCATCGGGGACTATAACTTCGCCTCTTTGAGAGAGCTTTACGACCTGGCGGTGGATTTGAAAGTCGACCTCTGCTCATTTCAGGTGCTGAATACGCAGTCCTCATCCTATGGGATAGAGGATAAAAACCCCATCGCCCATCTCACCCCCCCTAAACCCTTTACCCATATTGAGCCCGAGCTGCTGCGAGAACAGCTCCGCTTTCTGGTAGAGAGAAGCGCTAAGGCGTTTACCAGAGTGCGCTTTAATCCCAACATGCCGCTATCAGAGGTGGTGAATTATTACCTTAATCGAGTGGACATGAGCAAGTTCACCTGCCATACCCCCTGGCATACTATGCATATTGGACCCTATGGGGAGGCTTACCCTTGCTTCAGCTACCCTATGGGAAATGTGAGGGAGAAGAAGGTCTCAGAGATATGGAATGGCGAGACATACAAAGGATTTCGGAGAAAATTAAGGGAAGAAGGGGTTTTTCCTGGCTGCGCCGGATGTTGTATAATGGAATATAAAGGTTAATGGATATGGATGATAAAAGGCATTTTAACTATTACCTGGGGATTTTTTCCATATCTATAGCCACCTTGCTTCTGGAGGTCTCCTTCACCAGGATTTTTGCAGTAATGTTCTTCAATCATTATTCCTTCGGGTGGTAAGCTCGGTTTGCCTGATAGCCTCTCTGGGCATCTTGATGGGGATGCCCTTTCTTCTGGGAATCTCTCTCGTCCATAAAACCTCTTCCGAGCTAATTCCCTGGGCTTGGGGCATCAACGGGTATGCCACAGTTATAGGCTAACCCCTATGCCTGATCTTAGCCATCACGGTGGGGTTTAAAGTTCGTGCTCCTGCTGGCAAGCGTGATATACATTCTCGGAGTGATAATGATTTCCAGGCTCAAGGCTACATAAAAAGGATAGCAGCGGCGCAGGAAACTGACATTTTTCAGATTTCTCAGTAAGGGACAAGCTCTACTCTGACAAAGACGCCCAGGTAGCGAGGGTCACGGCTCCCGGGAATGACATCCCAGGGGACAAATCCCTTCTCCGACCCGATTGTAAGATAATAGTAATAGGTATCTTTGCCGCACTGATAATGAGCAGAGGGGTAGAGGGTCCATTCTGCTCTTCCTCTCCTGTTGAGGGGAAGCTTAGCATAGTGCATCTGTTCATATATGCCAGCTCTTATCAGGTTCTCCTGGGGAGAATGGAGATGTAATGTTATCCTCCTGAGCTTTTTCCTGCTCTCGATAACGAAGCTCTCTTCAGTTTCCCCTCTTATCCAGAAGCCCATCAACTCGCTTCCAAAGCGACTCCTTATCTGTCTATAAAGGAAAGCGTCCGAATTGCCCAGTACAGGGAGCTTCGCATTCTCTTGCAGATTGACCCGGGGGAAGATGGCAATCAGCGGGAAACATATGGCGATAACAAAAATTGAAACCCCAAGATGCCAGCCAGACCTTATCTGTTGAGAGATGGGAGATTCCTCTTTTCCTTTCTTCCTTCTGATGTAAAGGAAGAAGATGGCTAAACTCCCCCAGAACCAGATGTGGTTGGGTATCCAGTAGAGGTTTCCCCCTGCCAGGCTGAAGGAGGGGAAGAAATTGGCGAAGTTCAGCTTTAGATTGCTTAAAGTGATGAGGAGCTTAGCCTCCCGGGAAGTGTCCACAGCCCAATGAGTATGATAGAGGGAGTAAGGGTAATATGTGAGGAGGATAACCAGGCAGAGGCTGACAGCTCCAAGAATCTTTGCCGTGGTGTAGAACTTTCGGTTTCTGTTATATGCCAGAAAATAAGCTAAAAAGACTGCCAAAATCCAGGTGACCGAAACCAGGGGTCTGGTGGGAGGGGCATAACCCCCGGTCAGCTTGAAGCCGACATACATCGCCAGGTAGGGGACAAAAAGGGAAAGAAGATGAAAAGCTACCCTTTTGTCCTTTTTAATTAGGAAATACAATCCCATCAGAGCGAAGAAGTAGATAGGGGAGTAGATAAAAAGACCCCTCTTTTGGTCGAAAAAGTAGGTGAAGATAGTTCCCAGTATTAAGCTCGATTCTGCTTTAATCCTCTGGCTGAAGGGTATGATAGTTGGAGATGGACTCTTTCCAAGACTAAGACCTTTCACTATCGCCATAGGAGAAAATAATTCATACATATGATAGATAAAAGCAAACATTATAACAAGGGAGACTAAACAAGGGATGATGAAATAAATAATCTTTGCGTCGATTCTGCGCCTCTTCCAGAAGAAATAAAGGAACATGAGGGAGAGTACACCAGCCGTAACTCCATATTTTACTCCGAACCATATCATCATTGCCACCAAACACCCCTGGAAGAGAATCTGCCAGGAGGAGGTAAAGCTCGATGTTCTGAGCTTTCGGAATAAATATATGGTAAGCAGAGCAACCGCTACCTCGGGATAGATATGGCGTGAATAGAGAACCATAGGAACCGTGAAGGTGAAAACCAGCCAACTATAAAAAGAGACCTTCGGCTGACGCAGCAATTCCAGCAATAGGAGGTAGAGTTGGACTCCCAATAAAGAGGTCAACAGAATCATTCCCAGGTGGACAAAAAATAGCACCCCTATTGCTGGCAAATGAAGCCCTAACCAGTAAAAGGGAACCAGGTAAAGGGAGATGCCGAACAGGTGGGTAGGATATTGGTAGCTGGCACCTCTCTTTCCTGTCCGGGTATGGGTAGCAAGTTTACCCTGGTAGAAAGGGCTGTAATCTCGGTGATCATAATTATTTCTCAAGTTAATGTCGTGGTCTTTAATAAGACTGTGGGTTATTAGCAGATAGTGAGGCTCATCACCAGTAGGCTGAAATAAAGGTGCTAATATCCCTGAGGCTAAAAAAAGGTAGATCAAAAGCGACAGCAGGAATAGGATGCCAATCCTTTTCCTCCTGGGATAAGATGGTGAGGAAATGAATTCCTTGAGTCCCTCCCTGAGATATATGGCAGCAGGATGGCGTGCTTTCGACCATAGGTGATAAAAATGGACCCCTTTTAAATAGAGACAGCCTCCTATCACCAGCACCCACAGGATAAGGTTGTTTTTAAGAAGGTCCGCTTTATAGAGGTAGAAACGAGCCGGAATATAAGATAGTAGTAAAAACCATAAAGGAATATAGGTCAGGGCATCTCCCCTCATGACCTCTCTGCGGTTCAGCTTCAGGATAAGACCCACCAGGGCAGAATAGCCCCACCAGATAAACATTATGGCGAGCAGTGATAGGGCAAGATACCAATAGACGCTGGCGGTGTCCCATCTTATCCGGGGATCTCCCACCGTAAGCTCAGGGATTTTGCTTCTCACATAGAGCCCCACTGCCAAAGAGATACCCGAGATTAAGATTAAAGGAGCTCTTCTCCATAAGGAGGACATTTAATACCTCTTATTAATTGGTTATATATCCCAGAGCTTTCAAATTCTTAAGGGTGGCTTCGTCGATCGCAGAGGCTTTCTCTGCTAAACTGTAAATCCTCCTCAGGCTTCTTTGTTTATGAAGCCATATGGAGAGCTGCTGTCGGAAATAGTTCTCTATTTCTATTGCTTCCTTGCTTCCCATTAAATTGGTTCTTTCCTGGGGGTCATCCCGGAGATTATACAGCTCCTCTTCTCCAGTGAGTGTATAAAAGATATATTTGTAAACCGTGCCCCTCACGCCATACCTCGGCTTCTTCCACAACGTTCTAAAGTAGAGAAAGTCGTTAACAGAGTTCGTACTCCCCGCCAGCAATGGAAGGAGGCTATTCCCTTGTAATACGGCATTAGGGGATGATAGCTGGAGTATATCAACCAAAGTAGGAAAGAGGTCGATGGTTTGAACCAGAGCTTCATTTTTTATACCTTCTATAACGGCAGGGGAAGGAAGCTTAATTATGAATGGTATACGGGAGATCTCCTCATAGAGGTGAATATTATGACCAAAAAAACCATGCTCCCATAGGGCTTCGCCGTGGTCGGCTATTATTATAATAATGGTGCGGTTGTATAATCCGTGGGATTTCAGCTTGTCTATAATTTTGCCTATTACACTGTCCACATAGCATATGCTGGCATCGTAAGTGGCTATTATATGATAAAGGTCTCTGGGGGTCATCTCAATTTCGTGGGACATTATCCTCTTCCTGTCTGTATGGGGGTCAATGGTCCCCTGATAATCTTTATCAAACATATCGATGAAAGGAGATGGAGGGTCAATTAATGAGTGTGGCTCCCGGAAGTGAACATAGAGGAAGAAGGGCTCTGACCTGTGCTCTTCAATCCAGGGTAGGAGAGCTGGCAGAAAGTCCTCGGCTCTGGCGGTATAGGTTTCTTGTTTAAAACTTTCATAGAAGTAGTCAAATCCCTGCTGGAAGCCAAAAGCAGACGAGGCGTTTCCCACAGCAACGAAGGCGGCGGTTTGGTAGCCAGAGTTTTGAAACACCTCAGTCATAGTAACGGCATTATTGTTGAGCTTATTCTCAGGATGGAGCACATCATGGACATCGGGGTACAAACCTGTCATCAGACTGGCGATGGAAGCCCGGGTGTAGACTGCTTGACAGTATCCGTTCAGGAAAATGGTTCCGTCTTTGCCTACTTCATCAATATTTGGTGTGGTCCTCCGATGATAGCCATAGGTGCTCATATGGGAGGGCTGGGCTGCGTCCACTACGAAGATAAGCACATTCGCCGCAGCGCAGTCCTTGCGAATCTCACGCAGCTTGGACTCCGCCCCTCTGGCCAACTCCCGCTGAGAGCCAATTCTTTTCGCCTTGGCCATATATTTAATTATTCGCGGATGGAAGTATATAAAAGCAGTAGGATTAAAGTTAGATGTCTTATCAGGTAAGCACCGCAAGGTAAGTGTGACTGCTTTATCCCAATAAGGGGATATATCTATGGTCCTCTCTGCCTGTCTTTTCAGGGATTTAAGAGTCTCGGGGTCAAAGCTTAAGCTCCCCAAAAGTCTTTCTTTGCCTTTTTCCTCCCTGATGGTTATCTGTATTTCAAAAGGAGATATACGGTTATACTCTTCCGATGTAAACCCTAAGTTGTATTTAAGCAGAGAATGGGGCGGTATTTTTAGATAATAGCTCATTTCCCAGAGTCCCATTCTCCAGAGCTCAACCTCGGAAGCCTCTTTTTTCTTCTCGGAGATAGGCTTCTTATCCATAGAGGTGGAATAAAGGTCGAAGCGGAATCCCTTCTCGTGCCATGCTATAGGTTTCAAAAGGAGATAATCGTAGCATACCGCGAGTTTCCTCACATCCTTCCTCCCTTCAGCAGCCATACGAGGTTCAATGGCATATTTGGGCACAAATTGAAGATAATTCACTCCCTGACGCAATAGAGAAGAGGGAATATAAATACGATATTGCTTAAAGGAGGAAGTGAGGTTGAAGCTGATTAAGGGTTTTTCATTAACGATTACTCTCAGGCTCTGAGAAGGTGTTCCTTCATAGAGCACAGCTTTGCAAAGAAGGGAAACTGCGATGTCCTGAAGGGAAAACAATTCAAACCAGAGAGTGGAGCCACCTTCCAGTCCCCACACCACAGTTCTCCCATCAGTGAGCTTTTCATCAAATCCCCAATTTTTAGTCAGATACTTACGGAAGTCAGGGGAACCGAAATCTATGAATAAGGTCTGCTCCTTAAAGGAGGCAAAATCTCTCAAATGAAAAAGGTCATAAAGAATAGTTTCTTCCTTATGGGAACAGTAAAGTTGGGTGAGGCATAAGGCAACCCCCAGCACCGATACTAAAGCTCTAATGATAGTATATTTCTTTTCATACATAAGCTTTCTTCAACTTATTAATTAGTTATATATCCCAGAGCTTTCAAATTCTTAAGGGTGGCTTCGTCAATTTCAGGTAACTCACCGCCTGCTCTGAAAAACCACCGCCTCACGATTCGCTGTTGCTGGAGCCAAATGGAGAGCTGCTGCCGGAAATAGTTCTCTATTTCTATTGCTTCCTTGCTTCCCATTAAATTGGTTCTTTCCTGGGGGTCATCCCGGAGATTATACAGCTCCTC
>NJBL01000066.1 GCA_005223145.1 bacterium (candidate division B38) B3_B38
TACCCCTACCTTCCCTACCTCACCGCAGGCTAAGGGGTTGTCGGAGTCGTAGCCTAACTGGGTGCAAAGGTCAAAGGCAACGCTCAGACCGGTCTGCCCCTGCGAGAGGAGGTATCGGTAGCGGCGGTTCGACTCTTCGGCGGTGGCGTAGCCCGCATACTGCCTCATAGTCCACAGGCGGCTGCGATACATGGTGGGATGTATACCACGGGTAAAGGGATAGCAGCCGGGAAAGGCTAAATCCGCCAGGTAGTCTATTCCTTCGACATCCTCCGGGGTAAACACCGCTTTAAGCTCAATTTCAGAGGGGGTTTCGAATCTCTCTTTGCGCGGTGGAAATCTGGAAAGGGAGTCCGCCAGCTCCCTATTCTCCCACTGCTCCTTTGCCCGGGATATCTTCTCCAGCTCTTTATCATCAAACATAACATCCCCCCAAGGAAAAAGATTTGCTATTAATATGCATTGATAAATCACTTCATTATATCATATAGATAAGCTGAGTGTGTCATCAGATTTTAGCTTGAATATTTTCTGATTATATGCTAATATTTTTTGTTAAAAAGGATGAAACGAAAAGCTTAACAAGAGCTTAGTATTTAGAGAGCTTCATTTAGATATTATGAGATTTCGCTATATTGCCGTGGAGGGTTCCATAGGGGTGGGCAAGACCAGCCTGGTTGACCTTATGGGAACCAAATTAGACGCCATAAAAGTCTTTGAAGATGCCAATAACCCCTTTTTAAACGACTTCTATAAGGATAAAGAGGGGGTTGCTTTTCAGACACAGTTATTTTTCCTCCTCAGCCGCTATCGTCAGCAGCAGAAGCTTCTCCAGCAGAACCTCTTCCGCCAGCTGACCATTTGCGATTATCTCTTCGCCAAGGACAAAATCTTCGCCTATCTTAATCTGAGCGACAGCGAGCTGATGATATATGAAAAGCTCTACTCCATCTTCCAGGAGAATGTCCCCAAGCCTGATTTGGTAATCTATCTGCAGGCAACCACCGAAGTCCTCAAAAAGCGTATAGCCAAAAGGGGTAGAAGCCTGGAGCGGGACATCTCCGAAGATTACCTGGAGGAGGTAAACCAGGCTTTCAACTATTTTTTCTTCAACTACAATGAAAGACCGCTTCTGGTGGTGAATACCTCGGCAATAGACTTTGTAGAAAAAGAGGAGGCTTTAGACGACCTCATCGAACAAGTAAAAAAAATGGGGAAAGGTACCCAATTTTATGTACCGCTTGGATCTCGATAGAGACCGGGACGGGAAAATATCTTTGATTACAAAAACTTTAAAGGTAAACCAAGAAAGACCTTCTCTATCGAGAAGGTTTTTTATTTTCCCCCAACCCTCAGGTGGGGAGAAAGGAACGCTAATATGAGACGGGGATTTAGCAACTCAGAGAAGATAACCATTCCTAAGATAGCGGAGAAGAAAAGAAGGGATGAGAAGATCACCATGCTCACCGCCTATGACTATCCGATGGCCAGGATAATAGACCAAATAGGGGTAGACATAATGCTAGTGGGAGATAGCTTAGCTAATGTGATACTGGGCTATTCCAACACCTTGCCGGTCACCATGGAAGAGATGCTTCACCACACCAAGGCGGTTGCCCGTGGCTGCCAGCGTGCTCTGCTGGTGGCTGATATGCCCTATCTATCGTACCATATCGATATCAAAGAAACCATAAGGAACGCCGGGCGCTTCATAAAAGAAGGTGGGGCAGAGGCGGTGAAGGTTGAAGGGGGAAAGAAGAGAGCGGAGGTCATCTCCCGCATCCTTGACCTTGAAATCCCGGTTATGGGCCATATAGGACTAACCCCTCAGTCAATCCACCAGATGGGGGGCTACCGAGTTCAGGGGAACACCCTGGACCAATCCCTCACCCTGGTGGAGGAAGCTCGACTCTTGGAGGCAACCGGGGTCTTCTCCATAGTTCTGGAGGGGATACCCGAGGAGGTAGCTCAGATAATTACCCAGGGGGTTAGCATTCCCACCATCGGCATCGGAGCGGGAAGGTTCTGCGATGGGCAGGTGCTGGTCGTCCATGATATGCTGGGGTTTTTTGAGGAGTTTCAACCTAAGTTCGTCCGCCGCTATGCCAATCTCCACCAGGAGATAGGAAAAGCTGTCAGACAGTTCTTCTCTGATATCCGGGAGGGAAAGTTCCCATCGGAGAAGGAGTCCCACCACCTTCCCCCTGAGATAGCCGCTGCCCTTAAGGAGAAGTTAGCAAAAGGCAATGGAGATAATTGAGAAGGTCTCCAGGATGAAAAGGGTCTGCCGGGAGGAAGCCCGAGCGGGCAAGACTATCGGCTTGGTCCCTACCATGGGATATTGGCACGAGGGTCATCTGAGTCTGATCCGGGCTGCCCGGAAAAGGTGTCAGGTGCTAGTGGTGAGTGTCTTTGTTAATCCGACGCAATTTGGTCCGCAAGAAGATTACCGGCAGTACCCCCGCGATCTCTCCCGGGATATTCGTTCAGCAAAAGCCGAGGGGGTTGACTACCTCTTCCATCCCTCGGTGGAAGAGATGTATCCTCAGGGTTTTAAAACCGAAGTTGAGGTAAGGGAACTAAGAGATAAGCTGTGCGGCAGGAGCCGTCCGGGACATTTCAAAGGGGTAGCCACCGTGGTTCTTAAGCTCTTCAGCATCATAAGGCCTGATGTAGCCTTTTTCGGTCAAAAGGATGCCCAGCAGGCTGTCATCATAAAACGGATGATTGATGACCTGGACCTCGATGTGGAGCTGGTAATAATGCCCATCGTGCGAGAAGAGGATGGGCTTGCCATGAGTTCCCGTAACCTCTATCTCCATCCCGAAGAGAGGCGAGCGGCTACCATCCTCTATAAATCACTGCAAAAAGCCAGGGAGCTGGTGCTTGGAGGGGAGCGGAGAGCCTCCGTAATAATCAGCCATATGAAGCAGATGATAGAGGAGGAACCTTTAGCCCGAATAGATTACATCTCTCTTACCAATGCCGAGAATCTGCAGGAAGTGGATATAATTGAGGATAAGGTGCTCATCGCCCTGGCGGTTTTTATCGGCAAGACCCGCCTCATCGATAACCTGCTGTTAGATGTATCGGGAGCCTGATATGCAAAGAGTCTTTTTAAAAGGGAAAATCCATCAAGCCACGGTAACTGAGAGTAACCTCCACTATGAGGGGAGTCTCACCGTTGACAGAGAGCTTATGGAAGCGGCGGGGATGCTCCCCTATGAGAAAGTGGAGGTGTACAATATCACCAACGGGAACCGATTCAGCACCTATCTGATAGAAGGGGAGCGGGGCTCGGGGGTAATCGCCGTCAACGGAGCGGCTGCCCGCCTTGCCCAACCAGGAGACTTGATAATTGTCACTTCCTATGCTATGATTGATGACCATGAACTACCGGAGCATAAGCCAAAGATTGTGCTCTTCGATAGCCACAATAAAGTCAAAAGGGTGATCTCATAGAGGGGGATGTTCTTAAGCAATCCTTTCTGGTGAATACAATTAGCTTAAGGGACAATTCCAATAACTGCCCCTATTGAAGAGGAGGAAGGCCTATTATGGAGAAGACAGACCAGGAGCTGGTTGAGAAGATAGAAGAGCTCCGCCATAAGCTAAAGGTTATAATATTAGCTCATAACTATCAGAGAGAAGAAATCCAGGATATCGCTGATATTCTGGGTGATTCCCTGGGTCTGAGCCAGGAGGCAGCCAGGGCCGACGCCGAGGTGATTATCTTCTGCGGTGTGCATTTTATGGCTGAAAGCGCCGCTATATTATCCCCGGAAAAGACGGTCATTCTCCCCAGTCCCGATGCCGGCTGCCCACTGGCTGATATGATAACTGCTGAGGCCCTGAGACGGAAGAAAGCCGAGCACCCTGAAGCCACGGTGGTCTGCTATGTTAACTCCTCAGCCGAGACCAAGGCGGAGAGCGATATCTGCTGCACCTCGGCTAATGCGGTGCGGGTGGTCAACTCGGTACAAGAGGATACCGTCCTTTTCATACCGGATAAAAACCTGGGGCATTTTACCGCACAGCACACCACTAAGAAAGTTATCCTCTGGGAGGGCTACTGCCCCATCCACCACTGGGTGACCCCGGAGGAGGTAATGAAAGCTCGCCAGGCTCGCCCCCGGGCAGCCGTGGTGGTGCATCCCGAGTGCCAGCCCGAGGTCATCAAATTAGCCGACCATGTCTGCAGCACCTCGGGGATGATAAGCTACGCCAAAAAGGTGGATGCCGACGAGCTTATCATAGGAACAGAGATAGGAATGCTTCATCGCCTCCGGAAGGAGGTTCCTGACAAGAGGTTTTATATAGCCAGTCCTCGACTGATATGCCCTAATATGAAAAAGACATCCCTTCTCTCAGTGCTCACCGCCCTGGAGAACCTGAGCCCGGTCATCAAGGTGGACGAGCCCATCCGCCGACGAGCTAAACTCGCCCTGGACCGAATGCTCGCCATACCGCGCGACCGATAGGTTAGTCCCTCTCATTTATTATTATCTGGCTATCCCTGACCTCTACCTTGACAAATCCCTCCGGCAAGAGAAACCCCTTATCCAGAAATTCGGTATCCGCCTGGCTCCCTTTGGAGATTATCATTCTGCGTATCAAGCTCACCGGTATGGGAAGGAAACCGAGCCGCAGCCGCTCAATGTCGACCCATCCTATTCCCTCCTCTCCCCAGAACCTCCCTCGCACCGACAGGGTAATATACCCCTGCAGGACCCTGGCGACATCCTCGGAGAGTTCCTCCCCGAGGGCTTCGCGGAACTCATTGAGGTCTAATACCAATTTAAGATGTACCCGGCCTCCCCTCAGGCTCACCCGCCACGATTTTATCTCCGCTGGTATCTGATCGCCGAAGTTCTGCTGAATGTAAAGGTTGAGCTCATCCTCGCTAAGAACCATCCTCTGGTAACCCTCTTGTCCCCGGTGGGCTTCATTCAATTTCTCCTTTAAGATAAGGGGGATATTGGCAGGGAGGGACTCCATCTGCGGTATGGAGGAACGAGCAATCAACCTGATGAGAAGCCCATAACCTGTGGTAGGGGAAAAATAGAATAATCCCAGGAAACCTCCGATAACCACTATCAGAGCGATTAACAATCCCAGTAAAACCTTTTTCTTCCTTGACATTTAATTAATCCCGCAGTGAAGGGCTCCCTGGCAATCAATACCACCTTTTCCCCTGAACTCTCAATCTCAGTCGCCGCAGGCGGTATTCAAGAGCGCGCTCCATCGCCGCATACCTATCAGGGAGAAGCTCCTCCTTTGCCCGGTGAATGTGTAAGAGAGCTCTCTCCACTACTTCGGTGGCTCTCGTGTAATCGTGCCGTTGATGTTCCCAGTATTTGGCGATCTCCTCGTAGGGGAATAGGTCAAACTCCCTTTCTCCTAACACCAGCAGGTCATCCCACGCCTTGAGAGCTTTGTCCCACTCCCGATTTTTCTTATAGATAAAAGAGAGAGCCTTAAAAGCAGAGGGAACCAGGTGGGCGGGGATTCCGCTGTTCAGCGCCTGAAGATAGCAGCGGCTCCCCTTCTCCGCCTCACCCAACTGGTGAAATAGCCTTCCCAGGGAGTAGAAGTCCTCACCGCACCATTCTCCCTGGCTGAAAGGTTTATGATAGAGCAAACAGATAGTCGCCATCAGCCCCACCAGGGAGAGGATGTCCTGGGCATTGTGATAGAAAACCCTGGCGATGAGGGTGGCGTTCTGGCTCCGGAGATAGTCAAAGTAGACCTGGGGTATCTCCTCCCCGGGGACATCCCCCCGGCGGACAACCCCCAGAAGGCTCCTCTCCAGGGTGCTCAGCCGGCAATTCTCCAGCCTTAACCGCCAGATGCGGCGGGAGGGATAAATCAGGTCGAAATGGGAGAGTTGATGCAAAATAGTATCCATGCGGGACAAACGGTATCGGGTTTGCAGCAAGGGGAGGTCAAACTGTTTTCCGTTGAAAGTGACCAAAAACTGGAAGGGCTTGGTCAGGCTTTCGACCAGATGGAGAATAGCCATCTCCTCTGAGTAATCGCGGGCGAAGAACTGCCAGAGATGGAAGTGCTCCCCCCGGAAATAGCCCAGTCCAATCATAAAAATAAAGGTGCCTGTCCCTCCAGACAGCCCGGTGGTCTCGGTATCTACAAAGATGGCTTTGGAGTGTTGCCACTGGTTAAACCTTTCGTCTCCGGTTAGCTTACAGCAGCTTTCGGGGGTTACCTCCAACAGGGTGCTGAGGGAAACCTCCCCGTGGCAGTATCCTGGGGAATAATCTATCTCCCGGACAAAGCACTGACCATAAGGGGTCTCCTCCACCCTGCCCTGAACCAGCTCCTCAATCCTTTTAGGTGCCGAGACCTTCCCCGCCAGCCCCTGCTCCTGCCTGCTGCGGCGGTAAATGAGCTCCAATCTCTGGCGGAGGGTCAGGAGTTCTCCCTCGTTCTGGAGGTCATCCTCCCCGAGGAAATCCCGGTAAGGAGAATCAAGAAGCCGTTTCAATTTATCTTTTAAGTCCATATGTTTTATTGAATAGCCTTGAGGATCTCATAAGCTATCTGTTTTATCCTGGAGCCTGTTACGGGCACCGGTCCCACACAGGAGGGACAACCGTATCGGCAGCGGCAGCGGGCTATGGCTTCCTCAGCTTTCTGCAGCAAGAGCTGGTGACCGCGGTAGAGATGCTCGCTGAAACCCACACCCCCGGGATAATTTTCATAGATAAAGAGGGTAGGTTCAAACCTCCTCACCCCCGAGATGTCAATCTCGCGGGGAGAGGGGTCATAGCTGTAAACGCCCCTGCTCTGGTCCCTCTGGCGGATGAACCAATTAGCTTCCCTATCCCCCAGACAGCGGTCTATATCCTTGACATCGCACATCAGGAAGAAGGCAGCAATATGCTGCAATAGATATGACAGGCCGAGAAGTCCGTCAATAACCTCGCTGCGTTCGAAGCCCAAACCCCTCAGCGCAGCTTCGGGGATGGTGAACCAGTAGGCAGTGGTGTGCAATTCCTGCTCGGGAAGGCTCACATCCCCGTAGCCCACATTTTCCATGGTATAGAACTTTATCTTCTTGTAGCCGACCACCCGGCTGTTGACCCGCACCTCTCCATGTGCCTTGACCACCTTCGCTGCCGGCTGAGACTGAAATATATCGAGTATGCGCACGCCGGTGTAAGAGATAGCATCGGTGTAATAATCGGAATTTACCTGCCGCACATAGGCTTTTCGCCCGGTGAAATCGAGCTCCTCCACCTGGTAGAGCTGGCTTTCGCTCATATAGATAGCGTCTTTATAGAGCAGAGTGGGTGCGCTGGTATAATCGACCTCTCCGATGACCTTGCTCTTTTCGCTCCGGTCTATGACCACGAAGTTGTCAGCGCTGATGCTGCGCAGGGAAATGTCGTTGGCGGGGTAGGAGTCCTGGGTCCAATACCAGCGACCATTCTTATAGAAAAGGATTTTATCTTCCTCAAGAAACCTGAGTATCTCTGTCAAATCTTCTGAGCCAAACTTCTCCCCATCAACAATGGGAAGCTCAAAAGCGGCGCACTTTATATGGTTCACCAGCACAATCAGGTTATCGGGGTTTATAAGCCCGTATTCCGGGGAGCTTCCGAAGAAGTAGTCAGGGTTATTGATGATGAATTGGTCCAGGGGGTTGGAACGAGCTACCATGATGGCAACCGCCCCCCCGCTCCTCCTCCCCGACCGCCCCGCCTGCTGCCAGGTGCTGGAGATGGTCCCCGGATAGCCCGCGATGACGCAGGCATCTAAGCTCCCGATGTCAATGCCCAGCTCCAGCGCATTGGTGCTCACCACCCCAAGCACCTCCCCCTGGCGCAGCCCCTTTTCAATCTCCCTCCTGGTGCGGGGCAGGTATCCCCCCCGATACCCTCTCACCTTTCCCTCATCCTTTACTCCTTTCTCCAGCACATCCTTGAGGTACTTGACGAGCACCTCCACATTCAGTCTGCTGGTGGCGAAGATGATGGTGGGAATGCTCTTTTCCAGAAAGGAGAGGGAGAGCTTTCGGGCGGCGGCAATATAGCTGCTGCGGATACCCAGGCTCTTATCCACTATGGGAGGATTAAAAAAGATGAAATGCTTCTCGCTTGAGGGGGCTCCGTTGTTATCGACCAGCTCTATCTCCTCCTCGACCAGACGGGAGGCTAACTCCATCGGGTTGGCTATGGTGGCGGAGGAGCATATGTATTGGGGTTGAGAGCCATAATGTCGGCAGACCCTCTTCAATCGTCGGATAAGATTGGTCAGATGGCTGCCAAAAACCCCCCGGTAGCAGTGAATTTCGTCAATAACCACATATCTCAAGGTGCTAAAGAATTTTATCCATGCGGTGTGGTGGGGAAGAATGCCGGTGTGCAGCATATCGGGATTGGTGATGACCACCTCCCCTTCCTCACGAATGGCTCTCCTGAGGTCGGGCGGTGTGTCCCCATCGTAGGTGAACGCCTTAATGCTCCGGGGAAGAAGCTGGCTGAACTGCCGCAGCTCTGCCAGCTGGTCCTGAGAGAGGGCTTTGGTCGGAAAAAGGTAAAGAGCTCTGGACTGAGGCTGTTCCAGCATGGTCTGGAAAACCGGGAGGTTATAGCAGAGGGTCTTTCCTGATGCGGTGGGGGTTACTACCACAATATTCTTCCCCTCCCCGAGCAGAGCAAGAGCGGTAGCCTGATGGGAGTAAAGCCTCTCAATGCCCCTTTTTTGCAAAGCCTCTGCCAGCTTGAGGTGCAGGTGGGGTGGAAAGTCGACATATTCCTCCTCCCGAGCCGGCAGATGCTTCCAGGCAGTGATATTGCGAGCCACCGAGGGGGAAGACTTAAATTCCTCTAATATACTTTCTATACTCATGACCGTTTATTTATTAGATAATAACAGAAAAAGAAGACCCTCTCAATGAAAAAATAATGCTGGGAGGAGGGTTGACTTTACCAGGCGTTTTCCTTATAATTTAACTCTCTGGAAGGGGAAGAATGATTATATTCGTTATATTCACCGATAAAAATACCACTTCCAATTCAGAGGGGATGAGCCGTGAGGAAACTTGCAGGGGACTTTGAGAAGCCGATTGCTGAAATAGAGGACCAGCTCGAGCAGCTTTCTGCCCTCCCCCCCACAGAAGAGGTAACCGAAAAGCTCGAGGGATTAAAAAAGAAGCTGCGTAAAGTCTGCCAGGAGGTCTACTCTCACCTTAAACCCTGGGAAAGATACCTGGTCGCCCGACATCCCGAGCGACCCTACACCTTGGACTTCATCCTACTCCTTTTTGAAGACTTCGTTGAAATGCACGGAGACCGAAAGTTCAGCGACGACCACTCCATTGTGGGTGGCCTTGCCTGCTATAAAGGGGAGCCGATTGTCGTGGTGGGTCACGAGAAGGGACGAAATACCCGTGAGAAGATATATCGTAATTTCGGCATGGCTCAACCCGAAGGATATCGCAAAGCCCTCCGTATCATGAGATTAGCGGAGAAGTTCCACCGACCCGTAATCACCTTTATCGACACCAGCGGAGCCTACCCCGGCATCGGGGCAGAAGAGCGAGGCCAAGCAGAAGCCATCGCCTTCAACCTCAGGGAGATGTCCCGTCTGCAGACTCCTATCATAGTGGTAGTCACCGGCGAAGGGGGAAGCGGCGGTGCCCTGGCGATCGGCGTGGGGGATAGAATCCTGATGCTGGAGTTTGCCGTTTACTCAGTCATATCCCCCGAGGGCTGCGCCGCTATTCTCTGGAAGAACCAGGAGAAAAAGGAGGAAGCAGCAGAAAACTTGAAAGTGAGCGCACACGATTTGAAAAGATTTAACCTCATTGATGAGATAGTCCCCGAGCCTCTTGGTGGAGCCCATCGAGACCATACAGAAGCAGCTCGCATCCTCGATGAACACCTGTATAGAAACCTCCAGGAGCTGAAAGAGGTACCAATCAATGATCTCCTGAAGCAACGATACGATAAGTTCCGCCGCATGGGAGTATTTGAGAAGGAAATTCGGTGATTAGACAGGGTTAGACAGGCGAACTTTACAGGAAGGATGGTGAAAACATTTTTTATTCCCTTTGGTAAGCCCGCTGAGGAGGTAAACGACGATGATTGAAGTGGAGAATCTAACCAAATACTATGGAAATTTAGCAGCCATTGAAAATATCACTTTCAGGGTTGAAAAGGGCGAAATCCTGGGCTTCTTGGGTCCTAATGGGGCAGGTAAAACCACTACTATGCGTATCTTGGCAGGGTTCTTTCCCCCAACTTCGGGGACTGCTCGAGTGGTGGGCTACGATGTGGTCAACGACTCCATAGAGGTGCGGCGGAGGATAGGCTATATGCCGGAGACCATCCCCCTTTACAAGGATATGAGAGTCAAGGAGTATCTGGATTTCGTTGCCGAGGTAAAAGGCATCCCCAGAAAAACAAGGAAAAGCAAGATCGAGAAGGTTATGAAAGAATGCGGAGCCACTGAGGTTAGTCATCGGCTTATCGGCAAGCTCTCCAAGGGTTTTCAGCAAAGAGTTGGTTTAGCCCAGGCGCTCCTTCACGACCCGGAGGTTCTTATACTGGATGAGCCAACCATCGGACTTGACCCCAAGCAGATTATCGAAATCCGCCAGTTGATCAAGGGCTTAGCTGGGGAGAGGACTATCATCCTCAGCACCCATATCCTCCCTGAGGTGAGTATGACCTGTCAGCGGGTTATCATAATTAACGAGGGGAAGATAATAGCTATGGACACACCCGAGAACCTGAACAAGCAGCTGCAAAAGCTAACCCAGATTTTCCTTCAGGTGGAAGGACCCCCGGAGGAAGTCGCCAGCCAGTTAGGGAAGGTCAAAGGGGTGGTCAAGGTGACTAAAAAAGAGGAGGTCTCCCCAGGGGTGTGGAACTACATAGTTGAATCGAGCAAAGACCTGGATGTGAGAAAAGGGCTGGCCCAGATCATACTATCTCATCAATGGGGACTGCTGGAGCTTCGCCCCCTGGGGATGAGTCTGGAGGATATCTTTGTCAAACTGGTAACCGCCGAGGAGAGGGAAGCAGAATGAAAAACTTTTACGCAGTGGTTAAAAAGGAGATGAGGAGTTACTTTACCTCCCCTATCGCCTATGTGGTGATTATCATATTTCTGGTTCTGTCCGGATTCTTCTTTTACAACGGCATAGCCTATTTCAATCTGGTCAGCCTGCAAGCGATGAGGAGCCCCTACGGTGCTCCGGATTTGAATATCAGCGAATGGGTTCTGGGTCCCCTTTTCGGAAATATAAGTATATTTATGCTCCTTATGATGCCCTTGCTAACTATGAGACTCTTCTCTGAAGAAAAAAAGGGGGGAACCATTGAGCTCCTCTTCACCTATCCCATTAAAGATATAGAGACTGTTTTGGGGAAGTATGCCTCTTGTGTGGGAGTGTTCATCATAATGCTCCTCCCCACCCTGATATATCCTCTGCTGATTCACAAATACAGCACTGTGGAGCTGGGACCGGTAATCAGTGGGTATCTGGGGCTTTTCCTTATGGGAAGCGCCTTTATCGCCCTGGGGCTCTTCTTCTCCTCATTGACCGAGAACCAGATAGTAGCGGCGGTCATCTCCTTCGGGACTCTGCTCCTCTTCTGGGTCATCGGCTGGCCCAGCACCCTGGCCAGTAGCAAGATAGGAAGCCTCCTGACCCAGCTGTCGATATTGGAACATTTTGACGAATTTTCAAAAGGAGTGATCGACACCAAAGATGTGATTTATTACCTTAACTTTATTGTCCTCAGTCTGTTTCTGACCATGCGGTCTCTGGAATCGAAGAGGTGGAGGGGTTAAAGATGAATAAGCCAATTAACATCGCTGGACTGGCAGGGTTGGGTTTACTAATTGTGGGCGCCCTCTTTTATAATATCAAGGGGAGATTAACTCCTTCCACTGCAGGGCTATTGCTGGGGGCAGGAGCTCTGTTGCTTATATATTTCATCGGTAATTTCCGCCTTCTTAAAGCCAAGCTCTCTCAGCGCTCCACCAGACATGGGCTTAACCTGGTATTGATGACTATAATTGTGCTGGGGATAATCGGCTTTGTGCAGATTATCGCCACCAAGCGACATATCAGGTATGACCTGACCGAGAATAAAAGATACAGCTTATCGCCTCAGAGCCAGAAGCTGCTGAGCAGCCTTCCAGAAAAAATCACCGTCCTCTGCTTCTATACCGAGAGCCACCGCAGCAAGCCCATTATGGAAGAATTGATGAAGCAGTACGAATATTATAGCGACAAATTTGAATATCAGTTCATCGATCCCGACCGAAACCCTGCCCAGGCAAGGCAATACCAGTTAAAATCTGATGGGACTGCTATAATCATCTATCAGGACAAAACCGAGAGCGTACTCAGCACCAACGAGGAAGATATAACCAATGCCATCATCAAGGTCACCCGCAAGAAGTCCCGGTCTATCTACTTCACCACTGGTCACGGAGAGGCGGGAATAGACAACACTGATAAAGACGGATACAGCCTCGCCAAACAATCGCTGGAGAATCAAGCGTATCAGGTAAAAGAGATTCTCCTTATGAGAGAGAAGGAAATCCCCACCAATTGCGACCTCCTGGTGGTAAACGGACCACAAACTGACCTCTTCGACGAGGAGATAGAACTCATCACCCAATATATAGACCAGGGGGGGAAAGCACTTTTCCTGCTTGACCCCTCCCCCGCCAGCGAGTTGTCCCGGACACTGGAACGCTATGGATTTGAGATTGGCAGCGACATGGTGGTCGACCGCTTCAGCCGAATTATGGGCGGCGATTACCTGATTCCCATCGTCACCAAATATCACGATCACGATATAACCAAAGGTTTCACCATAATGTCGTTCTTCCCCTTAGCTCGCTCGGTGAAAGTAAAGTCCTCGCCGGGTGAGGGGATTACGGCCTCTATCCTGGCAGAGACGAGCTCCGATAGCTGGGGGGAAACCGACCGGGCAGCCCTGGAAAGAGGGGAGGCGCAGTATGATGAGGGTAAGGATTTGAAAGGACCGGTGCCCATCTGTGCTGCCTCTATAATTGAGCTGGATAAAATCGCCCGGAAGGAGGAATCCCCCACCGCTGCTGAAAAGGAAGAGGAGGAACCTGCCGCCAGCGGGAAGAAAGCCCGGGTGGTAGTCTTCGGGGATTCTGAGTTTGCCAACAACACCTATTTCGCACAGGTGGGGAATAGCGACTTCTTTCTTAACGCCGTAAACTGGTTAGCCCAGGAGGAGACCCTTATCTCCATCCGACCCCGCAGCCCTAAATCCACCCCCCTCACCCTGACCGCCTCTCAGGGGAGGTTGCTCTTCTGGCTGCCGATAGTCATTTTGCCGGGATTGGTAATTGTCATTGGTTCCTATATCATCATCCATCGGAGAAGGAGAGGATGAAGCTCAAAACAACCCTCATTCTTGCTATCATCTTAGCCTTAATAATCGGTTACTATTACCTCTTTGAAGTCAAAAGAGCCAAACGGGTAGAAGAGCGGGAAGAAGAAGCCAGAAAGCTCTTCCATTATTCCCCCGAGCAGGTGACCCAGCTGAGGCTTAAAGAAGGTGATGAGGTTATCCTATGCAAAAAAGTGGGTGATGAATGGAAGCTGGAAGAGCCGGTTCAGGCTAAGGGAGACAAGGAAGAGATTGAGCTATTGATAAATAACATCCTTGATATTGAGCAGGAGCGCCTGATTGCTTCTGAGCCTTCCAACCTGAAGCAGTTCGGATTGAGCCCCCCAACAGCGGAGGTAAGCTTTCAAGCCGATGGAAAGTGGGAGACCCTTCAGGTGGGAGACGAAACCCCCACCGGAATATCGATTTACGCCAAAAAAGGGGACAGCAATGATGTTCTGCTGGTCAACTCATTAGCCCGCAGCTATGCCAAGAAAGAGGTCTATGATCTAAGAAACAAAACCATTCTCCCCTTCGAGCTGGAAAGGGTCAAGCAATTCCGCTACCGAACAGCCCAGCAGGACATAACCTGCCAGAAGACCGAAGCAAACCAATGGAACCTCCTTCAGCCGATAAAGACCAAGGCGGATTCCGATAAAGTCCAGTCCTTCCTACAGCGGCTCATTGATGCCAAAGCCAAAGAATTTGTGGAAGAGGAGCCCGAAGACCTGGGGCCATACCAGCTCGCCCCCGCGGAGAGGGAGTTGACCTTCTGGTTGGGGGAAGAGATGTCTCAAGCGACGCTCTACATTGGAAAAATAGATGAAGATAAAAAATCCTACTACGCCCGTGGCGGACAGAGCATGGTGGTGGTGCTGATCGATGAAGAGGTGTTCAAAGAGCTTCCCGAAGCGATTGATGGCTGGCGGGATAAGACCCTCATCACCTTTGACCGGGACAAAGTCAATAGAATACATCTAACCTCCGAAGAGCACTCTATCACCCTGGAGAAGAAGGAAGACCAATGGGAGCTCACCGAACCGACCAAGACCAAAGCCGACAGCTGGGAGGTGGACAGCCTGGCTATGGCCCTACAAGGGACCAAAGCAGAAGGATTTATCGACCGCCCCCAGAAGCCCGACTCCTGGTATGGCTTTGACCGGCCTCAATTGGAAATAAGCCTCTGGCTGGAGGGAGAGGAAGCTTCCCCAAAGTTAATGATAGGCACGCAGGAAAAGGACAAGACTACCCACTACGCCCGCAGCAGCCAGAGTCCCACCATTTATCTGGTAAAGGAGGAGGATATCGATAAACTGAAGAAAACACCCTTTGACCTGAGAGATAAGGTGCTGATA